>NZ_JBFBCE010000083.1:0-43094 GCF_040689595.1 Streptosporangium sp. NPDC051023
GGTGAGCAGTTGCTCACCGGATCCGTCGCCGGACTTCTCGCCGGACGTCAGCTGCCGCTCGCCCACGCGGCCTGGCCGTCGACGGTCTCCCTCAGCTCGATGAGCTGGTCGCGCACCCGGTCGGGGGCGGTACCGCCGTGCGCCTTGCGGGCCGCGAGCGCACCCGGCACCGACAGCACCTCCCGGGAATCGGGCGTGAAGTGCGGCGAGACCTTGAGCAGTTCCTCATCGGTGAGCTGGTCGAAGTCCTTGTCGTTGACCTGGCACCAGACGACCAGGTGGCCGACCGCCTCGTGCGCCTCCCTGAAGGGGACGCCCCGGCGGACCAGCAGCTCGGCCAGGTCGGTCGCCAACGCGAACCCGTCAGGGGCAGAAGACTCCAGCTTCGCGGTGTTGACGCGCATGGTCGCGACCAGACCTGCCACCGCGGGCAGGACCAGCAGCAGGGTGTCGACGGAGTCGAATACCGGCTCCTTGTCCTCCTGCAGGTCGCGGTTGTAGGTCAGTGGCAGGCCCTTGAGCGTCGTCAGCAACGACATGAGGTTGCCGATGAGACGGCCGCTCTTGCCCCTGGCCAGCTCGGCGACGTCCGGGTTCTTCTTCTGCGGCATGATCGACGAGCCGGTCGAGTAGGCGTCGTCCATCTCGATCCAGCGGAACTCCTGTGAGGCCCACAGGACGATCTCCTCGCCCAGCCTCGACAGGTGCATGCCGATCATCGCCGCGTCGAACAGGAACTCCGCCGCGAAGTCACGGTCGGCCACGGCGTCCATCGAGTTGGGCGCGGCGGAGTCGAAGCCCAGCTCCCTCGCCACGGCCTGCGGGTCCAGTGGCAGTGAGGAGCCCGCCAGTGCGCCAGAGCCGAGCGGGGAGACGGCTGCGCGCCTGTCCCAGTCGCGCAGCCGCTCGATGTCACGGGCGAAGGCGTGGACGTGGGCCAGGAGCTGGTGGCCGAAGGAGACCGGCTGCGCGTGCTGCAGGTGGGTCATGCCGGGAGCGGCGGTCTCCGCGTGCTCCTCGGCCTGGCTCATCAGCGCGGTCTCCAGCTCGACCAGCCTGGACACGATGTGCCTGACGTGGTCGCGGAGATAGAGCCTGAGGTCGGTGGCGACCTGGTCGTTGCGGCTGCGGCCCGCGCGGAGCTTGCCGCCGAGCGTGCCGAGGCGTTCCAGCAGCCCGCGTTCCAGCGCGGTGTGGACGTCCTCGTCGGCCACGGTCGGCCGGAACTCGCCTGCCTTGCAGGCCCGCTCGAGGTCGTCCAGGGCGCCGATCATGCGCACCAGCTCGTCCTCGGTGAGCAGGCCCGCGCGGTGCAGCACCCGGGCGTGCGCGCGCGAGGCCAGCAGGTCGTACGGCACGAGCCGCCAGTCGAAGTGCACGCTCACCGAGAGCCGGGTCAGCGCGTCGGCCGGACCTCCTTCGAACCGGCCGCCCCACAGCCGCATCGGCTTACCACCATCAGTCACCGTTGTTCTCCTCCCCATTCCAATCCGCGACCTTAGCCCAATCAGGCCAGCCGGGCGTCCCGCGCAGACGCGATCTTGGAGGGCAGGCTCCACAACTCGACGAAGCCCTTGGCCAGGGACTGGTCGAAGGTGTCGCCGGTGTCGTAGGTGGCGAGGTTGAAGTCGTACAGCGAGGCCTCGGAACGACGGCCGGTGACCGTGGCCCTGCCGCCGTGCAGGGTCATCCTGATCTCGCCGGTGACGTGCTGCTGAGCCTCGGCGATGAAGACGTCCAGGGCCTTCTTGAGCGGGGAGAACCACAGGCCGTCGTAGACGAGCTCGCCCCAGCGCTGGTCGACCGACCGCTTGAAGCGGGCCAGGTCGCGCTCGACTGTGACGTTCTCCAGCTCCATGTGCGCGGTGATCAGCGCGATGGCGCCCGGCGCCTCGTAGACCTCGCGGGACTTGATGCCGACGAGCCGGTCCTCGACCATGTCGAGCCTGCCGACGCCCTGGGCGCCCGCGCGCTGGTTGAGCTCGGCGATGATCTGGAACGGGGTCAGGTGCCGTCCGTCGAGCGCCACCGGGACACCCTTGACGAAGCTGATGATGACCTCGTCCGCCTCGCGCGGCTCGGCGGGGTCGGCGGTGTAGGAGTAGACGTCCTCGATGGGGCCGTTCCAGATGTCCTCGAGGAAACCGGTCTCGACGGCCCTGCCCCAGATGTTCTGGTCGATCGAGTAGGGGTTCTTCTTGCTGGTCTCGATCGGGAGGTTCTTCTCCTCGGCGTAGGCGATCGCCTTGTCCCTGGTCCAGGCGTAGTCGCGGGCCGGGGCGATGACCTTGAGCTCGGGGAAGAGCGCGGCCAGACCGGCCTCGAAGCGGACCTGGTCGTTGCCCTTGCCGGTGCAGCCGTGGGAGACGTGGGTGCCGCCGAACTGCTTGGCCGCCGCGGCCAGGTGCTTGACGATCAGCGGCCGGGACAGGGCGGAGACCAGCGGGTAGCGGTCCATGTAGAGGGCGTTCGCCTGCAGGGCGGGCACGCAGAAGTCGGCGGCGAACTCCTCGCGGGCGTCGACGACGACGGACTCGACCGCGCCGCAGTCGATGGCCCGCTTACGGATGACCTCCATGTCCTCGCCGCCCTGGCCGACGTCGACGGCCACGGCGATGACCTCGGCGCCGGTCTTCTCAGCGAGGAACGGAATGGCGACGGAGGTGTCGAGGCCGCCTGAGAAGGCGAGTACGACCCGGTCAGTCATGATCGATATCTCCCAAGTACTTGTGTCACAGATGTTCGGATTGAGCTGGGGCGGCCCGCGCGAGCGGGCTAGATACGTCGGTCGGCGTGTCGGAGCAGTGCCTCCGCGACCGCCTCTCCGCCCATCGGGTCGCGGCTGATGACGAGAATCGTGTCGTCTCCGGCCACCGTTCCGAGGATGGACTTCCAGCCCGCGTGGTCGATCGCAGAGGCGAGGAACTGGGCGGCGCCCGGCGGCGTGCGCACGATCACCAGGTTGGCTGACGCATCCGCGGAGACGAGCAGTTCCTCCGCGATCCGGCTCAGCCGGGCGGCCGGTGACTCACCGCCGCCGAGCCTGGCCAGCGGGATCCGTCCGCCGCCCTCGCCCGGCAGGGCGTAGACCAGGGATCCGTCCTCCGCGCGCAGCTTGAGCGCGCCGAGCTCGTCCAGGTCACGGGAGAGGGTGGCCTGGGTGACCTCCACCCCGCTCTCCAGGAGAAGCTTAGCCAGGTCAGGCTGGGAGCGGACCGGCTGCCGCGCCAGGAGTTCGGCGATCCGCGCCTGGCGGGCCACCTTGGTCATGGGGATCGTCACGGCGTTCCCTCCCCGGACGTCCGCCCCGCCTGTTCCGGGACGGCCGGTCCTCGCCCGGCCTCCGAGACCAGCCAGTGCAGCAGCGCCTTCTGGGCGTGCAGCCGGTTCTCCGCCTGGTCCCACACCAGGCTCTGCGGGCCGTCGAGAACGTCGGCGGAGATCTCAAGCCCCCGGTAGGCGGGCAGGCAGTGCAGCACGACGGCCCCCTGGGCCGCCCTGCCCATCAGCTCGGCGTTGACCTGGAAGGGCATCAGGTCGGCGACCCGCTGCTCCTTGCCGTCCTGGCCCATCGAGACCCAGGTGTCGGTGGCGACGACGTCCGCGCCCGTCGCCGCGTCACCCGCGTCCGGCAGCACGGCGACCGAGCCGCCGGTGCTCGCGGCGATCTCACCGGCCCGCCGCAGGATCTCGGGATCCGGCTGGTACCCGGCGGGAGCGCCGATCCGCACGTGCATGCCCGCGAGGGCTCCGCCCAGCAGGTAGGAGTGCGCCATGTTGTTCGCGCCGTCCCCGAGGTAGGCCAGGGTGAGCCCGGCGGCCCTGCCGAAGTGCTCCCTGACGGTCTGCAGGTCGGCGAGGATCTGGCAGGGGTGGAACTCGTCGGTCAGCGCGTTGACCACCGGCACCGAGGACGCCGAGGCCATGGCCTCGATCCTTTCCTGCCCCGCGGTGCGCCACACGATGGCGCCGACCTGGCGTTCCAGGACCCGGGCGGTGTCCTCGATGGCCTCGCCCCTGCCCATCTGCGAGGATCCGGCATCGATGATCATGGGCAGGCCGCCGAGTTCGCCGATGCCCACCGTGAAGGAGATCCTGGTGCGGGTTGACGGCTTGTCGAAGAGCACGGCGACCGTCTGCGGGCCCTCGAAGGGGCGGTAGCCGTACCGGTCCTTCTTCATGGCCGCGGCCAGGTCGAGCACCTCGGCCTGCTCCGCGGACGACAGGTCGTCGTCACGCAGGAAGTGCCTGACCCGCGCCGGGTCCGCGCTCTGCCCGTTCTGCGCCGGGTCCGCGCCCTGCCCATCCTGCGCCGGGTCCGCGCCCTGCCCGTTCGACGCCTGGGCCGCGCCGGGCCTAGTCATCGGACGCCTCGTCGAGGAGGGCGGGGAGAGCGGCCACGAAGGCGGCGACCTGCTCTGAGGTGATCACGAGCGGGGGCGCGAGCCGTACGGCGTTCGGTTGCAGGGCGTTGACCAGGAAACCCGCGCGCTGCGCGGCCGCCTGGAGCTGCCCCGAGCGGTCCGAGGTCAGGACGATGGCCAGCCACAGTCCCCGCCCCCTGACGCCCTCGAGCAGGGGATGGTCGATCGCGGCGATGCCGTCGGCGAGCTGGGCGCCGACGGCCAGGACGTGCTCGAGCAGCCCCTCGTTCTCGATGGTGTCGAGTACGGCCAGCGCCGCGGCAGCCGAGACGGGGTTGCCACCGAAGGTCGAGCCGTGGTCGCCCTTGGCGAAGATCGTGCCCGCGGGGCCGAAGCCGATACAGGCGCCGATCGGCATGCCCCCGCCGAGCCCCTTGGCCAGGGTCAGCACGTCGGGCAGGGCGCCATCGTGCTGGTGGGCGAACCAGTGTCCGGTGCGGCCGATCGCGGACTGGATCTCGTCGGCGACCAGCAGCGCGCCGGTCGCGTCGCAGATCTCCCTCGCCGCCCTGAAGTAGCCGTCCGGCGGTGGAACGACCCCGGCCTCGCCCTGGGTCGGCTCCAGGAAGACCGCGGCGCACTCGCCGGTGACGGCGCTCTTCAGCGCGTCGGCGTCGCCGTAGGGAACGAAGCGGACGTCCACCGGGAACGGGCCGAACTGGTCGCGGATCGACGGCTTGCCCGTCAGCGAGAGCGCGCCGAGGGTCCGGCCGTGGAAGGCGTTCTCCGCCGCGACGTAGTAGGTGCGGCCGTTCGCCCTGCCGTACTTGATGGCGAGCTTGAGCGCCGCCTCATTGGCCTCGGTGCCCGAGTTGGTGAGGAACGCCCTGGCGGGGGCGCCGAGCAGGCCGATCAGCCGCTCCGCGAGCAGCACCTCGGGTTCGTGCAGGAACAGGTTGCTGGTATGCGCGAGCGTGGCGACCTGCCGGGAGACAGCCTCGACCAGCGCCGGGTGGGCGTGACCGAGGGAGCTGACCGCGATGCCGCCGATCAGGTCGAGGTACTCGGTGCCGTCGACGTCCCAGACCTTCGAGCCCTCGCCGCGGGCCAGCGCGACCGGGGGCACGCCGTAGTTGGGCATGAAGGCTGCCTCGAAGCGCTCGCTGAGCACTTCCGAGGGGCGAGGCTGCTTGCTCACGTTTCACTTCCGTTCAGCCGTATGGTGGCGCTCAGCCGCCGCTTGACCAGATCGGGTACGGCCGGCGCCTTGGCGGCGTCCGGCAGCACCATGGTGCCGACGCCCTCGTCGGTGAAGATCTCCAGCAGCACCGAGTGGGGCACCCTGCCGTCGAGCACGTGCGCCTGGGGCACACCGCCCCGCACCGCGGTCAGGCACGCCTCCATCTTGGGCACCATGCCGCTGGACAGGCCCGGCAGGAGCAGGTCGAGCTCGGTCGCGGACAACCGCCTGATGACCTCGTTCTCGCCGTCGGCGGCGTCGGGGCGCCAGTCGCGGTAGAGGCCCTCGACATCGGTGAGGACGATCAGCTTGGACGCCCGAAGCGCGACGGCGAGAGCCGCGGCCGCGGTGTCGGCGTTGACGTTGTAGACGGTGCCGTCTTCGCTGCGCGCGATCGAGGAGACGACCGGGATGCGCCCATCGTCCAGCAGTGCCTGCACCGCTCCGGCCTCGACGTCGACGATGTCGCCGACCTGGCCGATGTCGACCGTGGCGCCGTCGACGACGGCGTGCTTGCGAACCGCGGTGAACAGGTGCGCGTCCTCGCCGGACATCCCGATCGCGAGCGGCCCGTGCCGGTTGATCAGGCCGACAACGTCACGGTTGACCTGCCCGACCAGGACCATCCTGACGACCTGCATGGCCTCGGGGGTCGTGACCCTGAGGCCCGCGGTGAAGGTGGACTCGATGCCGAGCCTGTCGAGCTGGGCGTTGATCTGCGGGCCCCCGCCGTGCACGATCACCGGCCTGAGCCCGGCGTAGCGCAGGAAGACGATGTCGTCGGCGAACTTCTCCCGCAGGTGCTCCTCGGTCATCGCGTTCCCGCCGTACTTGATGACGACGGTCGCGCCCTGGAACCGGGCGAGCCAGGGCAGCGCCTCGATCAGCGTGTGGGCCTTGGCCAGGGCGGTCTGGGTCCTGGAGGCAGTGCCGGTTCCAGTGCCGGTTCCAGTGCCGGTTCCAGTGCCGGTTCCGGTGTTCACGACGAGTACGCCGAGTTCTCGTGGACGTAGGCCGCGGTGAGGTCGGTGGTGTGGATCGTCGCCGCGTGCGGGCCCGCGGAAAGGTCGACGGTGATCGTCACGTCGCGAGGGCGCAGGTCCACCTTGGACCGGTCGTCTCCCGCGGCACCGCCGCGGCAGATCCACACGCCGTTGATGGCCACGTTGAGCCGGTCCGCCTCGAAGACGGCGTCGGTCGTACCGACCGCGGACAGCACCCGGCCCCAGTTGGGATCCTCGCCATAGATGGCGCACTTGAGCAGGTTGGAGCGGGAGACCGCGCGCCCGACGACGACAGCGTCCTCCTCAGAGGCGGCGCCGATGACCTCGATGGCGATCGCCTTGGTCGCGCCCTCGGCGTCCACCAGGAGCTGGCGGGCGAGGTCGGCGCAGACAGCGCGGACCACCTGTCCGAACTCGCCGAGGTCGGGGGTGACGCCGGAGGCGCCGCTGGCCAGCAGCAGGACGGTGTCGTTGGTCGACATGCAGCCGTCGGCGTCGAGCCGGTCGAAGGTGACCCTGGTCGCCTCACGGAGCGCGGTGTCGAGCTGCTCTGCGGGCACGTCGGCGTCCGTGGTGATCACGCACAGCATGGTGGCCAGACCGGGGGCGAGCATGCCCGCGCCCTTGGCCATGCCGCCCACCATGTAGCCGCCCTCGCCCCGTCTGAAGGAGATCTTGGAGACGGTGTCGGTGGTGCGGATGGCGTCGGCGGCGGCGAGGCCGCCGTCCCTGCTGATCTGCGAGACCGCGACGTCGACCCCGTCGAGCAGCGCGTCCATCGGCAGCCGCTCGCCGATCAGGCCGGTCGAGCAGACCGCGATCTCGCCCGCGGACTCCTGGAGAGCCCCGGCGACCTTCTCCGCGGTGGCGTGGGTGTCCTGGAAGCCGAGCGGCCCGGTGCAGGCGTTCGCGCCGCCCGAGTTGAGCACCACGGCCCTGACCCGGCCTCCGGCCAGCACCTGCTGGGACCACAGGACCGGCGCGGCCTTGACGCGGTTGCTCGTGAAGACACCTGCCGCGGCGCGTGACGGGCCGTCGTTGACGACCAGTGCCAGATCGCGGGCGTCACTGGACTTGATGCCGGCGGCGATGCCCGCTGCCCTGAAGCCGAGGGGGGCGGTCACACTCATGGGGCGACTCCGTTGAGAGGAAGGCCGAGCTCTTCTGACAGGCCGAGCGCGAGGTTGGCGCTCTGGATCGCGCCTCCCGCGGTGCCCTTGGTGAGGTTGTCGATGGCGACGACGGCGACGACGCGTCCCGCACGCTCGTCCAGGACGACCTGGACGGCGGCGGTGTTGGCGCCGAGGGTCATCGAGGTGGCGGGCCACTGCCCCTCCGGCAGCAACCGCAGGAACGGCTCGTCCTTCATCGCGGCCTGGTAGGCCTCGCGCAGGACTTGGGCGGTGACTCCGGGTTTGGCGGGCGCCGTGCAGGTGGCGAGGATGCCACGGCTCATGGGGGCCAGCAGGGGGGTGAAGGAGACCTTCACCGGGGCGCCCGCGAGCGGGGAGAGGTTCTGCTCCATCTCGGGGGTGTGCCGGTGGACACCGCCGACGCCGTACGCGCCGACCGAGCCCATCACCTCGCTGCCCAGCAGGTTCGGCTTGAGCGACTTGCCCGCCCCGCTCGTGCCGCTGGCGGCGACCACGACCACGTCGGGCTCGACGAGGCCGGCGGCGAAGGCGGGGAACATCGCCAGGGTGACGGCCGTGGGGTAGCAGCCGGGGACGGCGATCCTACGGGTCGCGCGCAGCCTGTCGCGCTGGCCGGGCAGCTCGGGCAGGCCGTACGGCCAGGCACCCGCGTGAACGCCGCCGTAGAAGTGGTCCCAGGCCGCGGGGTCGGTGAGCCGGAAGTCGGCGCCGCAGTCGACGACCAGCGTGTCCTCGCCGAGCTGTGCGGCGACGGCAGCGGACTGGCCGTGCGGGAGGGCAAGGAAGACCAGGTCGTGGCCGCCGAGGGTCTCCTCGGTCGTGTCCAGGAGCGTCCGGTCGGCCAGCGGGGCCAGGTGGGGCTGATGGGCGCCCAGGAGGGTGCCCGCGTTCGATCCGGCGGTCAGCGCACCGATCTCGATCTCGGGATGGGACAGCAGCAGGCGCAGGATCTCGCCTCCGGCATAGCCGCTGGCACCGGCGATCGCCGCTTTCATCCGTCCCCCAGCCCTGCATATTCATGCATTTTTACTCATGAACTTACTAGAGAGATTATGCATGTTGAGGGATCACCATGCAAGCAGGGGGGGGCCGATTCCCCCAGACGGAGCCGACCCTTTCTTGCAAAACTTCGCACTAAGGTACATATTTCCACGCATGATCATGCGTGGGATGGGATGACCGCCACCCCCGGCCCCGCCGAATCTACATACCGTTCGGTATCGTGACGTTTCCCACCCCCTCGCCCCTGGGGAGTACGAACGCATGACAGTGCCCCACGAGCACGTCCAGGCTCAGCTCACCGCCCCAGGGCGGCTTTTCGAGATGGAGGAGGCCCCCGGCAACGGCGGCATGGTCAGGACCTGGAAGCACGCTCCTGCCCACTTCCGCGCGCTGCTGGAGATGAGCAGGCTCCACGGGGAGAAGGTTTTCCTCGTCTACGAGGACGAGCGGGTCACCTACGAGGAGCACTTCCTGCGGGCCGCCACGCTGGCGCGGCGCCTGGTCGAGGAGTACGGCGTGGCCAAGGGCGACCGGGTGGCCATCGCCATGCGCAACTATCCGGAATGGGTGATCGCCTTCTCCGCCGTGCTGGCCGCCGGGGCGATCGCCGTACCGCTCAACGCGTGGTGGACCGCGAAGGAGCTGGAGTTCGGCCTGTCGGACTCGGGAGCGCAGGTGCTGATCGCCGACGGCGAGCGCGCCGCCCTGCTCGCGGGGCTGACACAGTCCCTGATCGTGGCGCGCGGCGAGGCACCCGAGGGCGCCCGCACCTTCGACGATGTGCTCGGGGCGGTCGAGTCCCGCGTGACGCCACCGCCGGTCGAGCTCTCTCCGGAGGACCCGGCGACCATCTTCTACACCTCGGGCACGACGGGGCGCCCGAAGGGCGCGCTGGGCAGTCACCGCAATCTGGGCCAGTCGCCGATGACGGTCGCCTACGGGATGACGCGCAGCGCGGTCAGGGCGGGCAGGGATCCGGCGCGGGCGGCGGGAAAACGCCGCGTCACGCTTCTCACCGTGCCCCTGTTCCACGCCACCGGCTGCTTCGCGGTGATGACCACCACCATGTTCGGCGGCAACAGCCTGGTACTGATGTACCGGTGGGACGCGGGGCGGGCCCTGGAGCTCATCGAGCGGGAGCGAGTCACCACCTTCAGCGGCGTGCCGACCAACGTGTGGCAGCTGCTGTCCCATCCCGGCCTTAACGGGTTCGACATCTCCAGCCTCACCGCCCTCGGGTACGGCGGCGCCCCCGCCCCGCCGAGACTGCTCGAGCGCCTCACCCGGCTGCTGCCGAGCCGCTCCCCCTCCAACGGGTACGGCATGACGGAGACCACCGCCCTCGCCATCAACAACGGCGGCGTGGACTACCTGGCCAAGCCCGACAGCGTCGGCCTTCCCGTGCCCGTGGTCGATGTGCGGATCACCGGCCCCGCGGGCCACGAGGTGCCGGTCGGCGAGGTCGGCGAGCTCTGCCTGCGCGGCCCGAACGTGATCCTCGGCTACTGGAACCACCCTCAGGCCACCGAGGAGACCTTCGCGGGCGGCTGGCTGCGCACCGGCGACCTGGCGCGGGTGGACGAGGAGGGCTTCGTGTACATCGTGGACCGGGTCAAGGACATGGTCATCCGCGGCGGCGAGAACGTCTACTGCGCCGAGGTCGAGGCGGCACTGTTCGAGCACCCCGCGGTCGACGACGTCGCGGTGATCGGCATCCCGCACGAAGAGCTGGGCGAGGAGGTCGGCGCGGTGGTCCGGCTGGCCTCACCCGCGACGGCCGAGGAGCTGCGGGCGTTTCTGGGCGAGCGGATCGCGCCCTTCAAGATCCCCATCCGGTTCTGGGTCCGTGAGGCCGAGCTTCCCCGCAACCCCGGCGGCAAGATCCTCAAGACACGCCTGCGCCGGGAGGTCCTCGGCTCCTGACCTGGCTCCCGCGACGACCCGCGAAAAAGCGTTTGCTTCGGCATGGCTTGATGTCAAGACTGTCTGTTCGTGCCTGAGAATCCCGATCGATCCCGTGGAACGCTGCTGCGCAGAATCGGAATGGACCTGGGTCCGCTCCGCAGTTCACGGGACTTCCGGCTGCTGTTCGCCTCGGGCGTGGTCACGATGTTCGGCACCTTCCTCACCCTGGTCGCCCTCCCCCTGCAGATGAAGGAGCTCACCGGCTCCTACCTTGCGGTCGGCCTGGTCAGCGTCGCCGAGTTCGTGCCGATGGTGCTGTGCGGGCTCTGGGGCGGGGCGATCGCGGACGCACTGGACCGGCGCAAGATCATTCTCTACACCGAGGCGGGACTCTGCGTCACGGTGCTGATCCTGACGGTCAACGCCCTGCTGCCCAGGCCGCAGATCTGGGTGCTCTACGTGGTCGGCGCCCTCACCGCGGGCCTCGGCAGCCTGCAGCGGCCCAGCATGGAGGCGCTGATGCCCCGGGTGGTCAGTCACGACCAGCTCGGCGCCGCCGCCGCGCTGGCCGGGTTCCGCTGGAACCTCGGCGCCATCGTCGCCCCCGGGCTCAGCGGCCTGATCGCCGCCACGTTCGGCGTCGCCGCGGCCTACGGGCTCAACGTGGCCACCTTCCTGGTCTCCCTGCTGCTGCTCTGGCTGGTCAGGGTGCCACGGCAGTCCGAGTACGCGCCTCCGGCGACGATCGGGGCGCTGGTCGAGGGTGTCCGCTACGCCGTACGACGTCCCGACCTGATGGGCACCTACCTGGTGGACGTCGCCGCGATGGTCTTCGCCTTCTCCACCGCGCTGTACCCCTTCCTCGCGGGCGAGCTCGGCGTCCCCCAGGCGGTCGGCCTGTTCTTCTCCGCCTCCGCCGTCGGCTCGCTGATCGCCTCCGTCACCTCCGGCTGGACCGCCCACGTCCATCGGCAGGGTCTCGGCGTCATCGTCGCGGCGGTCGTCTGGGGCGTCGCGGTCGCGGCGGCGGCCGTCATGCCGACCGTCTGGGGGATCTTCGCCTGCCTGGCCCTGGCCGGGGCGGCCGACATGGTCAGCGGCATCTTCCGGTCGACCATCTGGAACCAGACCATCCCCGACGAGCTGCGGGGCCGTCTGGCCGGGATCGAGCTGCTGTCCTACACCAGCGGCCCGATGCTCGGCAACGCGAGAGCGGGCCTGATGGCCCAGCTCGGCGGTGCCCGTTTCTCCCTTGGCGCGGGCGGTGTGCTGTGCGTCGGCGCGGTCGCGGCGATGGCGGCGCTGCTGCCGAGGTTCCGCCGCTACGACGCCCGAACCGACGAACACGCGCTACGGGAACGGGCCCGCCGTGAGGCCCTCGCCGAGACCTGACAGCGAAAGGCTTGGGCGACTACGCTCACTGAGCGGAACCTCGTTGCTACTGTGGGAGCATGACGGTCGATGTACGGAGCCCGGAGATGACGGAGTCGTCACTGCCCGCCTGGGCGTTTCCCCCGCCGGAGGGCTTCACCGCCGAAGACCTCGACAACATTCCGCAATTGCCCGCACACACAGAGTTGATTGATGGAAGCTTGGTCTTCGTGAGTCCTCAGGCTTCCTTCCACACTCGTGTCCTGTACCTCCTGGAGACAGGCCTCCGTCGGACCGCTCCGGCAGATCTTCGCGTGCGCCGGGAGATGAGCGTCGTGCTGGGCAGGCGGCAGCGGCCTGAGCCGGACATCAGCGTCATCCACGCCTCCGCGGAGCACGGTCCCGAGCAGACCGCCTACCAGGCGCAGGACGTCGTGCTCGTGGTCGAGGTTGTCTCCCCCGACTCGGAGGACCGCGACCGCAATCGTAAACCCGCGCTGTACGCCCAGGCGGGCATCCCCCACTTCTGGCTGGTGGAGAACCAGGCGGGCAGGCCCGCGGTCTACGTCTACGAGCTCGACCCGGTCGCCCGCTCCTACGTGCTCACCGGCATGCACCACGACCGGCTCAAGCTGCCGGCCCCGTTCGACATCGACATCGATCTGACGGAGATCGACCAGCTCTGACCCGGGCGCGAACCTCAGCCCGGCTCACGCCAGCCGTCGTACTCCTCGGCGAGGGCCTCAAGCCGCGCCAGGGCCTCCGGGGGCAGGGCCTCGTCGGGATCCTCGACAACCACGAGCCACTGGGCGTCCTCTGCGTCGTCCTCGCCCGCCAGGGTCTCCCGCACCACCGAGGGCGCGCCCGCCAGGGGAAACTCCTCGGCCACCAGATCGGCGACCTCTTCCGCGTCCTCGCGCTCGGCGAACACCAGCAGATGCCTCATTGCCCCTCCCCGAGCGAAGGCCCCGGCGGCCACGAAGCTCGTGACCGCCGGGGCCGTGCCGGATCCGTCTCGCGGTCCGGTCTTCTTCGATCAGACGCCGCGGAGCTGAGCCCCGGTGCGCTCACCCGCGAGTGCGACGGCGGCGTCGCGGGCAGCGGTGGTCTCCTCGACGGTCAGCGTCCGGTCGGCCGCCCTGAACCGCAGGGAGTAGGCCAGAGACTTCCTGCCCTCGCCAATCTGAGCCCCGGTGTAGACGTCGAACAGCCGGATCGACTCCAGCAGCTCGCCCGCCCCCTCGCGTAGCGCCGCCTCGACGGTGGCGACGGGCGTCGAGCCGTCGACGATGAGCGCGACGTCCTGGGTTGCGATCGGATAGGAGGAGATGCCGGACGCCTGCTCCGGGCCCGACAGCAGCCGCTCGAGGCGGGTCAGCTCCAGCTCCATCGCGCTGGTGCGCGGCGGCAGGCCGTAGGCCTCGATGACGCGCGGGTGCAGCTCACCGGCGTGCCCGACGAGCACGTCCCCGGCGTACAGTGCGGCGCAGCGGCCCGGGTGCCACGGCTCGTGCCGGTCCGCGCGGACGTCGAGGGTGACGCCCGCCTCGCGGGCCACCACGCGGGCGGCCTCGACGGCGTCGGCCCAGCTTCCCGCGCGGCCCTCGCCCCACCAGCCGGAGCGCTCGAACTCGCCCGCCAGCACGACGCCCGCCCGCACCGGCTGGGCGGGCAGCGCCGACTCGATCGAGGCGAGCTCCTCCTCGTCGGGCCTGCGGTCGACGCCCAGCACCGGCGCGGTCGCGGGCGCGTCCTGGAACGGCCGGTAGACCAGGCCCGTCTCGAACAGCGCCACGTCGCCGAAGCCCCGGCCCACGTTGCGGACCAGCGTCTTGAGCAGACCGGGCAGCAGCGTGGTCCGCAGCAGCGGCTCGTCCTCGCTGAGCGGGTTGGCCAGCCGTACGGCCAGGCGGCGATCGTCGCCCTCTGACAGTTGCAGATTGTCGAGGTCACGCTCCCCGATGAACGGGTAGGCGAGGATCTCGACGTAGCCGGAGGCCGCCAGCGCCCTGCCGACCCTGCGGCGCAGCCGCTGGCCCTCGGTCAGACCCGCGCCCGCGGGGGCACCCGGCAGGATCGAGGGAAGGTTCTCGTATCCCTCGAGGCGGATGACCTCCTCCGCCAGGTCGTTGGGGTCGGTGAGGTCGGGCCGCCATGACGGCGGGGTCACCGTCAGCATGTCGTCACCGGTGACCGCGAGCTTGGCGGCGAGGTCGTCCACGGGGGCGACCGAGCCGCTCACGACCGTGCAGCCGACCTGCTCGAGGCGGCGGACCACCACTTCGCGGTCGTAGACGGTCCCGGCGACCCTGCCGGGGTAGTCGCTCGGGATGGAGACCTGGACGGGCTCGATCTCGATCGCGGCGTGGGTCACGCCGGGCTGGATCGTGCCGCCGCCCAGCTCGGCCAGAAGCTGGGCCGCGCGCCACGAGGCGTACAGCGGAAGCTCCCGGTCGACGCCCCGCTCGAAGCGCTTCGACGCCTCGCTGACCAGGTTGTGGCGACGGGACATCCGCGCGACGCCGCTGGCGGAGAAGTGCGCCGCCTCGATCACGATGTCGGTCGAGGTCTCGGAGATCTCGGTGGTCAGGCCGCCCATGGTCCCGGCCATCGAGATCGCGCCCGAGCGGTCGGTGATCAGGATGTCCTCGGGGTCGAGCGTGCGCACAACGTGGTCGAGGGTCTCCAGCTTCTCGCCGGGCTCGGCGCGGCGCACGACGATCTCGCCGTCCAGCCTCGTCGCGTCGAAGGCGTGCAGGGGCTGGCCGAGCTCGAGCATCACGTAGTTGGTGACGTCCACCGCCAGCGAGACCGGCCGCATGCCCGCGCGGGACAGGCGCGTCCGCATCCACAGCGGGCTCTGCGCCGCCGGGTCGAAGCCCTGGATCTCCCGCAGCACGAAACGGTCACACGCGGTCGGGTCGGCGATCGAGGCCGGGTAGGACGGAGCGGACTCGGCGGGCGGGGAGACGTCGGCCGGGTCGAGGAACGCCACGCCGAAGGCGGTGGCCGCCTCCCTGGCCACCCCGCGCACCGACAGCGCGTAGCCGATGTCCGGGGTGATCTCCATCTCGATCACGTCGTCGCGCAGGCCGAGCAGCTCGACCACGTCGGCGCCGATGGGCGTGCCCTCGGGCAGCACCATGATGCCGTTGTGCTCGTCGCTCAGCCCCAGTTCGCGCTCCGAGCAGATCATGCCCTCGGACGTCCGCCCGTAGGTCTTGCGCGCGCCGACCTCGAAACCACCGGGCAGCACGCCGCCGGGCAGCACGACCGGCACCCGGTCCCCGACGACGAAGTTGGTCGCACCGCACACGATCTCACGCGGCGCGGCCTCTCCGACCTCGACCTGGCAGTGCCGGATGGGCTTCTTGAAGCCCTGCAGCTCCTCGATGGAGAGCACCTCGCCGACCACCACGTTCTTGACGTCGTGCCCGTAGGAGGTGATGGCCTCCAACTTGAGACCGGCGGCGGTGAGCCTGTCGGCGACCTCGTGGGCGGTGGCGGCGGGGAGATCGACGTACTCCCGCAGCCATGAAAGCGGGACCTTCATCAGACCTCCATCCCGAACGGGAGCGTGAAGCGCACGTCTCCCTCGACCATGTCGCGCATGTCCTCGACGTTGTGGCGGAACATCAGCGTGCGCTCGATGCCCATGCCGAAGGCGAAACCGCTGTAGCGGCCCGGGTCGACGCCGCAGGCGACGAGCACCCGCGGGTTGACCATGCCGCAGCCGCCCCACTCGATCCAGCCCTCCGACTTGCACGTACGGCACGGCGGGTTGCCCGGCACCGCGGAGGCCCCGCGGCACACGAAGCACCGCAGGTCCATCTCGGCGGACGGCTCGGTGAACGGGAAGTAGTTCGGCCTGAACCTGGTGGTGATTCCCTCTCCGAACATCACCTCGGCGAACCGGTCAAGGGTTCCCTTGAGGTGGGCCATCGTCAGACCCTCGTCGATCGCCAGCCCCTCGACCTGGTGGAAGACCGGGGTGTGGGTCGCGTCGAGCTCGTCGGTGCGGAACACCTTGCCCGGCGAGATCACGTAGACCGGGAGCGGGCGGCTCAGCAGGGCCCTGATCTGCACCGGGGAGGTCTGCGTGCGCAGCACCTTGCCCGAGTCGACGGACTCGACGAAGAAGGTGTCGTGCTCGGAGCGCGCCGGGTGGTCGGGCGAGATGTTCAGCGCGTCGAAGTTGAACCACTCGCCTTCCAGCTCGGGTCCCTCCGCCACCTCGTAGCCCATCCCGACGAACGCGTCCGCGATGCGCTCCTGCAAGGTGGTCAGCGGGTGCCTGGCACCGCGCGCGGCACGGTCCCAGGGCAGTGTGACGTCGACGGTCTCCTCGACGAGGACCCGCTCGTCACGCTCGGCCTCCAACTGTGCCTGGCGCTCGGCGAGGGCCTCGGCGACGGCCTTGCGGGCGCCGCCGATGCGCTTGCCCGCCTCGGCGCGGGCCGCGGGCGGGAGCGCGCCGATCTCGCGGTTGGCCAGGGCGATCGGCGAGCGGTCACCGGCGTGCGCGAGCCGTACCTGCTTGAGTTCGTCGAGGTCGCGCGCCGCCTTGATGGCGTCGAGCGCGTCGGCCTGCATGCGCGCCATCTCGTCGGCGTGCAGCGGGGTCACCTCGACCGGGTCGTAGTTAGACAAGAGAGAGCTCCGAATCCAGGGCTTGAGCGGCCATGAGTCTAGTCGGGGAGGCCCACCGGGCTTGCATCCGCGCTCAGGCGAAGTCAGGGGTGCCGGTGGGCACCATAAATCGAAACTCGGCCCCGCCTTCGGGCCCCCGCTGCACGGAGATGGTGCCACCGTGAGCCTCGACGAGGCCCTTGACGATGAACAGGCCGAGCCCTGTGCCACCGCGTCGGCGGGCGTTGCCCCGCCAGAACTGCCGGAACACGCGCGTGGCCAGCTCGGGCGGGATGCCCTCTCCCTGGTCACGGACGGACACGGTCACTCCCCACTGGTTCGGCTCGACGACTATTGTCACCGTACCGCGTCCGTGGCGCACGGCGTTTTCCAGCAGATTTGCCAGCACCTGGTCGATCTTGTCCTGGTCGAGCCAGGTCTCCGGCAGCTCGCCCCGCACCTCGAGCCGGAAGCGCTCCTCCGCCTCTCCCGCGGCGACCCGCCCGGCGATGATCTTCCGTGTCCTGGCCGGGATGTCGACCACCTGACGGTGGATCTCAAGGCGTCCCGATTCGATACGGGACACGTCGAGCAACTCGGTGATCAGCCGGGTGACCCGGTCGGCGTCGGCGTTGACCGTCTCCAGCATGACCAGCTTCTGGTCGTCGGTGAAGCGGGTCCACTTCGCGAGCAGGGTCGCGGTGAACCCCTTGACGCTGGTCAGCGGGGAGCGGAGCTCGTGGGCGACGGTCGAGACCAGGTCGGCGCGGCTGCGCTCGAGGCGCGCCCTCGCACCCGCGTCGCGCATCGTGATCACCACGCGGACGATCTCGCCTCCCCGCTCGGGCCTGCGCACCAGGCGGGCCGCGACGAGCATCTCCTGACCGCCGGGAGTGCGCAACGGCAACTCGGGCTGACGGATGCGGGTTGAGAGCCCGCCGTAGGTGTCGAGCCACTTCCACCAGTCGCGGCCGTCGTGGTCCCTGAAGGAGAACACGTCCCGCAGGTGCCGGCCCGCCGCCTGGTCCTGCCTGATCCCGGTGAGGCGGGTCGCGGCCCGGTTGACGGTCAGCACGTGGCCGTCCCGATCGGTCACGACGAGGCCGTCGGGAAGATCGTTGACGTCGATCACACAGGCGGGATCAGTGCTCCGCTCGTCGGTGTGTTCGCCGTGCACGACCCCGCCTCCTCGACGCTACAACGCCGACAATAGCGGGTTTCCCGCGTTCTCCGGCAGCCTCGGAGCGGGGGGCGTCACCCGCTCAGGGGACGGGCACGCTGAGACCGGGCAGATGCGTACAGACACACCGCGGCGGCGGTCGCGAGGTTGAGGCTCTCGGCCCCGCCGTAGATCGGCACCCTGACCACCTCGTCGGCCAGCCCCAGGATCTCCTCCGGCAGGCCCCAGGCTTCGTTGCCGAAGATCCACGCGGTCGGCCCCGACAGGTCGACGTCGTCCAGCGTCCGCGTTCCCGCGCCGTCCGCGGCGAGCACCCGCAGGCCCGAGGCCTTGAGCCTCTGCACGGTCCGCGCGACCGGTGTCCCGGTGACGACGGGCAGGTGGAACAGGCTTCCCGCGCTGGCCCGCACGCACTTGCCGTTGTAGGGGTCGACGGAGGCGTCGGTGAAGACCACCGCGTCGGCTCCCGCCGCGTCGGCGGTGCGCAGCACAGTCCCGGCGTTGCCGGGGTCGCGGACGTGGGCGAGCACGGCCACCAGCTTGCTGTCCTCGGTGACGGCGGTTTCGAGAGGCGCGTGCACGAACCGGCACACCGCCAGCAGTCCCTGCGGGGTGACGGTCTGGGCCAGCTCCGCCATCACCTCGCCGCTGGCCCGGTGCAGGGGCACTCCCGCGGCCGCCGCCGCGGCCACGATCTCGGCGTGCCGCGTCTGCGCCTCCGCGGTGGCGAACAACTCGGTGACGACACCGTCCAGCGCCAGCGCCTCGCGGACCGCCTGCGGTCCCTCCGCGAGGAAGGATCGGTCACGGTCCCGGAAAGCGCGCTTGGTCAGCCGCCTCGCCGCCTTGACCCTCGGCGACTTGATGTTGGTCAGCTCAGATCCCGCCATGCCCGTCCCCCAAGAATGCGAATACGGCCCACAGCGTGATCGCTGTGGGCCGCATACTCGTCAGTGCCGGATTCAGCCGGCGACCGGCGCGTTCACGTCGGCCGGCAGCGCCTTCTTGGCGGCCTCGACCAGCGTCGCGAACGTGGCGGCGTCGTTGACCGCGAGGTCAGCGAGGATCTTGCGGTCAACCTCGATGGAGGCAAGCCGCAGCCCCTGGATGAGGCGGTTGTAGGTGATGCCGTTCTGGCGGGCAGCGGCGTTGATGCGCTGAATCCACAGACGGCGGAAAGTGCCCTTGCGGTCCTTGCGGTCGCGGTAGGCGTAGGTCATCGAGTGGAGCATCTGCTCCTTGGCCTTGCGGTACAGCCTGGAGCGCTGCCCCCGGTAGCCCTTCGCCCGCTCGAGAACGACCTTGCGCTTCTTCTTGGCGTTGATCGCCCGCTTCACGCGTGCCATGTGTATCTATCTCCCCGGGGGCCGTTACTTAGCGAGCAGCTTCTTGATCTTCTTGGCGTCGGCGTCAGAGAGCACGACCTCGGGCTTGAGACGACGCGTCAGCTTGGAGGACTTCCACTCGTTGTAGTGGGCGCGGTTGGCGCGACGGCGCTTGATCTTGCCGGAGCCGGTGAGCCGGAACCGCTTCTTCGCACCACTGTGCGTCTTCATCTTCGGCATCTCAGCCGTCTCTCCCTCGATCGTGCCGATGTCCCGGGCCGGTAACCCGAGTCAAGGGCATGCCTGACTGCGAGACCGGACCCGGTCTCGGCTTCATCTCGCGACTACCTGACGGTTCAGGCTATGCGAGTCACTCCTGCGGAGCGGCCACCTCGTCGTCGAGCGGCGCCTGGTCCGTCACGGTGTCATCGTCACGCCGCGCCCTGGCCGCCGCCTTCTCGGCCTTGGCCTCGGCCTTCTTCTTGTGTGGCCCGATCACCATGATCATGTTACGGCCGTCCTGCTTGGGCTGGGACTCGACGAAGCCAAGCTCCGTGACATCCTCTGCCAGCCGCTGCAGGAGCCGGAAGCCCAGCTCGGGCCGGGACTGTTCCCGCCCGCGGAACATGATCGTGACCTTGACCTTGTCTCCCGCCTTGAGGAACCGCACCACGTGACCCTTCTTGGTCTCGTAGTCGTGCGGGTCGATCTTCGGCCGGAGCTTGATCTCCTTGATGATCGTGTACGCCTGGTTGCGCCGCGCCTCGCGTGCCTTCATCGCGGACTCGTACTTGAACTTGCCGTAGTCCATGAGCTTGCACACGGGCGGGCGAGCCGTGGCCGCGACCTCGACGAGATCGAGGTCGGATTCCTGAGCCAGCTTCAGAGCATCGCCGATCGAGACGATGCCAACCTGTTCGCCGTTCGGGCCGACGAGGCGGACCTCGGGGACGCGAATACGGTCGTTGATGCGGGGCTCGGCGCTGATGGGGCCTCCTAGGTTGCGATCCGCCGCCGTCTTTGTAGGCGGCTTTGCACATACTCGATCGTGCCGGGAGGTCGCGGAACACAGGCCGTTTCCAGGTCGAGAAGCGCGAAATGCCCCGCACGTCGCGCATGCGGGGCCACATGAGCTCATCGGTTTCGATGCCGTAAGCTCCCCGGAAACATCCGGTTTGTGATCCTTGACCTGCCGACCTCTCGGTCGACCAGGTGGGAGGTAAGCCTCCGCTTGCGCGTCCAGCAGGCATGCCGGACCGATCGAGTAATCACTCTACCACAACCCGAAGACCCCTTGATTCATTCCACGAAGCCCCCTTCACAGCCACATTTCTCATACTCGCTACCCAATATGCCGATGGTCGATATATAAAGATCGTATGAGCGATAGATCGATGCAGGAACCCACGTTCCTGATCCTCACGGCCCTGGCCGCGGGGCCCCAGCACGGCTACGGGGTGATCACCGACGTCCAGGAGATCTCCGGTGGCCGGGTGCGCCTGCGGGCGGGCACCCTCTACGCCGCCCTCGACCGCCTCCAGTCGGAGGGCCTCATCGCCACCGACCGCGAGGAGATCGTGGACGGCCGCGTGCGGCGCTACTACCGGCTGACCGGCGAGGGCGGCACTCGCCTGGCCGCCGAGGCCGAACGGCTGCGCAGGCACGCCGACGCGGCGTCGATCCGGCTGCGCGCCCGTCTCACGGGCGGAGCCCTCATGGGCCTGGGAGCCGCCCCGAGCCACGCGGGAGGTACGGCGTGAGCACGCTGGAGGACCGCTACCGCAGGCTGCTGGCCTTCTACCCCCGCGAGCACCGGGCTCGTCACGGGGAGGAGATGGTCGGGGTCATGCTCGCCACGGCCGGGGCGGAACGGCGCCGCCCGGATCCGGGAGACGTGCTCGACATCGTCAAGGGCGGACTCCAGATCCGCCTCCGGCACGCGTTCGGCCCGGAAAGCGCCGTGCACTGGCGTGACGCGCTGAACATCGCCGCGATCGTCGCGCCGCTGCATCTCCTGGTCAGCGAGGTCGGCACGTGGGGCATGGCGCTCTGGGTCGCGGGCGCGCTGCTCCCCATCCTCACGCTGCTGCCGATCGCCCTCACCCTCCTGCAGTTCCTGGTGCTCGTCCTCGCCTTGCGCGGCATGCGACGGGCCGCCGCGGCGGGCGCGTGGATCTCGCTGGCCGCGAACGTGGCGATGAGCGTGAGATTCCGCGCGGAGATGCCCGTCTCTTCCGGGCAGAGCGCGGTCTCCCTGCCCCTGGAGTTCCCGTTCGTCTCCCTCGGCACGGCGTTCGACGTGCTGCCCGTCCTGGTCGTCGCGCTTCTGCTGACGTTCGCCCCCCGCCCGGCGGAGGGGGCGGCGCTGATCGGCCGCCGAAGGCTCCTGCACTGGGCCGTGACGGCGGCCCTGACGCTGAACGTGGTCGGCGCCCTGGAGTACTTCCTGACCCCCGAGATCATCCCTGACGGGATGGCCACGACGGCACTGGTCTGCATGGCTTGCGGGGCCGCCAGCCGGACTCCGGCGGGCCGCCGCGTCCTGGTGCTCCTACTTCCGCCGCTCGTGGTGATCTACCAGGGTGTGCCCCTGAGCAGCCCGTACGACTCCGACTGGTTCCCGACGGTCGTCCGGGTGATGGTCGCCACCGTCATCTTCATCGTGGCCAGGCGCGGCTTTCGGCCCTACGGCTCGGGGACGGTCAGCTTCCCGGAGCCGCTCGCCTGACGATCTCGGCCTTGCCCGCGGCTCGCATCGCCTCGACCGGCACGTCAGTCCGGCCGGTCATCATCTCGACCTGCCGGGCCGCCTGATGCAGCAGCATCGGAAAACCGCCGATCACGGTGCCGCCCCCGGCCGCGACGGCGGAGGCCAGCCGGGTCGGCCACGGAGCGTAGACCACGTCGAAGAGCGCGGGCACCCCAGCGATCAGGCCCGCGAAGCCGTCCGCCGCTCCGGCGGGCAGGGTGGAGACGAGCAGGTCCACGTCCAAGACGGTTTCCAGCTTGTCGAAGGTCCGCAGCGACAGGGCCGTGCCCAGCCGTTCGGCGACCTCGCTGGTCTCACCCGCCCTGGCCGGATCGCGGACCACCAGGTTCACCTCGGACAGGCCCAGCTCACGCAGGGCCGCCAGCGTCGAGGCGGCCGTCGCTCCCCCGCCGAGGATTGTCGCGCTCTCCGGGGGCCGGACCCCGGCCTCGGCGAGTGCCTGGAGGATGCCGTACACGTCGGTGTTCTCCCCGTGGCGGCCGCGCTCGGAGAAGATCACGGTGTTCGCCCCGCCGACCTCGACCGCCAGTTCGGAGACCGTGTCGAGCAGTGGCAGAACGGCCCGCTTGAGCGGCATGGTCAGCGACAGGCCCGCCCAGCCGGGGCCGAGCCCGTCGAGCAGGCCGGGCAGCCCGGCCTCATCGCACTCGAACGCCTCGTACTGCCAGTCGTAGAGCCCGAGGCCCTCGTACGCGGCACGATGCAGGTGCGGCGAGAGGGAGTGGGCGATGGGGGAACCGAGCACCGCCGCCTTCATCATCCGCTTCCTCTGTTCCGCTCGAACTCCGCCTTCAGCTGGAAGAACTCGGCCTCGGTCGAGGCGAACTTGGTGATGCCCCGCTTCGGGTCGGTGGTGACGAACCAGATCCAGCCGCCCTTGGCCGGGTTGAGCGCCGCCTGGATGGCGTGGTCTCCGGGGTTGGCGATCGGACCGGGCGGCAGGCCGAGCCGCATGTAGGTGTTGTAGGGCGACCTACTCTGCAGGTCCGCGTTCGTGGCGGAGATGCCGTACTTGTTCAGCCCGTACATCACCGTGCTGTCCATCTCGAGCTTGCGCTTGGTGTCGAGTCGGTTGTAGATGACGCGGGCCACCTTCGGCATGTCCTCGACGCTGCCCGACTCGGCCTGGATGATGCTGGCGATCGTCATGATCTCGTGAGGGGTGTGGCCGAGGTCCTTGGCCGCCGCGGTCAGCCCATCCTTCTCCGCCGTCTGGTTGAACCGGTCGACCATCGCGGTGAGGATGTCGGCCGGGCCCATCTTGGGCGTGATCTCGTAGGTGGCGGGGAAGGCGTACCCCTCCAGACGGCCCCTGGCGTAACCCGGCAGGCCGAGCGCCTTGACGTTCTTCGCGGCCTGTTGGAAGTCCTTGAGCGGCTTGCCGGTCTCCTTGGCGAGCGTCACCAGGGTGTCCGAAAGGCGCAGACCCTCCTTGAGGGTTACCCGCTCCAGCAGTCTCATGGACGGGTCGAGCAGCTTGACGGCCGCCGCCGCGGACATCTGCTTGCGCATGCGGTACTCGCCCGGCTGCAGGGAGGCACTCTTGCCCGCGTCAGCGACGGCGCCGGTGAACGTCCTGGCGCTCTTGACTACGCCCTGCTTCTCCAGGGTCTGGGCGACGTCGGAGGCGGTCTGCCCGTCCTTGATCTCGATGACGACCTCGCCGGCGCCCTCACCGGTGTAGTCCTGCGGGGTCGTCACGCCGCGCAGCCAGGTGTAGCCGTAGAAGCCCGCCGCGCCAATGCCGCCAAGCAGGACGATGATCGCGAGCATCGGGGCGAGGAAGCCTCCCCGGTTGCGACGTCGCCTCCTGCGGCGGCCACGCCGTCCCGAGGACGCACGAGAGCCACGCCGTGACCCGTCGTCGTCCTCGGCGCCGACCAGAAAGTCCATATCGAGCCCGTTCATAGATGCGCTGGCCAATCTCCCGGTAGGGACGGCCTGGCGTCAAGCGGGTCTGCCAAACCGAGGGGGGACCCCGGAGCTGACACCGCGGTTCGCCTGGCGCAATGGCGTGACCTACCGGTGTTGATCGCCGCTCGCGGCGGAACGGGGGGTGTTCCGCCGGGCATCAATGCGTCCCGAGGTATCTGTTCAGCTGTTCCCGGTATCTCACAAACTCACTCTCTTTGTCAGTGAATTTCGTGATTCTATGCTCCGGATCGGTAGTGACAAACCAGAACCAATCACCTTGATCTGGCCGAAGAGCAGCTCTCAGCGCCTTCTCCCCGGGATTTCCAACGGGTCCGGGCGGCAGACCGGGCCTCAGATAGGTGTTGTACGGAGACCTCACCGTGGTGTCCTTCTCCGACACCCTGAGGCTCCTGCGCCTTTGCGCGTAGAGCACCGTGGTGTCGAGCTGGAGGGGTGTCCCGGCCCTGATCCGGTTGTAGATCACTCTAGCGATCTTCGGATAGTCCGAGTATCTACCGCCCTCGGCCTGGACGATACTGGCCACCGTGACGGCCTCGAGGGGGGTCAGATGGCTCTTGGCGGCCCGCCTCTCCAGGTTCAGCGCGGCCGCGGCCTCCTTGTAACGTTCCACCATGGCGCCGAGCACCTCGGCCGGGGTCGTGTCCGGCTCGACCTCGTAGGTCGCGGGGAACAGGAAGCCCTCCAGCCCCTTCGCGTAGGCGGGCAGATCCAGCTCGCGGACGTCCCTGGCCGCTCTGACGAGGTCGGCCCTGCGCATGCCGGTGCCCGCGGCGAGCCTGTCGAACAGCTCGGGCAGGCGGAGTCCCTCGGGGACGACGACCCGCCGAACCACCCGAGAGCGGGGCGCGGTCAGCAGGTCGAGCGCGGACTCGGCCGACATGCCCCTGCGGAGCCGGTAGTGGCCCGGCCGCAGGCTTCCCGCCTGTGCCCGCGCCTCGGCCACCGTGACAAACGCGCGGGCGCTCGCCACGACCCCCGCGTCGGCCAACGTCGAGGCGATCTCCCCCGCGCTCGCGCCCGCCGCGATCCGCACCGTTACCGTGCCCGAGCCGGGGCCCTCGAAGTCGTCAGGCGCGAGGTAGGGCCTGACCAGGACATAGCTCCCGATCCCCAGCCCGAGAACCACCACGCCCGCGCCCGCGACCGCGACCGGCAACCACAGGGAGCGCGGACAGCTCACCGAGCGGCCCCACCGCTCGGCTCCTCACCGGGCCGTCCTCCCCGCGGCTCGACCGCGGCGCCGGGCGGCCTGCCGGTGGCCCGCTCGCTGTCCAGCGCGGCCTGGAGCAGCACGATGGCCGCGGCCTGGTCGACCACGCCGCGCTGGTTCCTGGCCTTGACCCCGCTGGCCCGCAGGCCCTGCTGCGCGGTGACCGTGGTCAGCCGCTCGTCGAACAACCGCACCGGGACGGGCGCGAGGCGCGAGGCGATTTTGGCCGCGAACTCCCGGGCCCCCTCCGCCGCCTGTCCCTCGCGGCCGGAGAGCGACGTCGGCAGGCCGACCACCACCTCGACGACCTCGTACTCGGCCGCGATCGCCGCGAGCCGATCCAGGTCGCCTCTGCCGCGCCGTACGGTCTCCACCGGCGTGGCCAGCAATCCGGACGGATCGCTGCGGGCCACGCCGATGCGGACCGAGCCGACGTCGACGCCCAGTCGAATGCCGCTTCTCATCATCATTGCCTCAGCCTCCGAGCCGTGTCCGACCCGCAGGCACCGCCGACCACTCAGACGAGCGTCTGGGCGATCGCCTGCTCGACAGCGCCCAGCGCGTCGCCGATCGCCTCAGGACGGACTCCGCCTCCCTGGGCGACGTCATCCTTGCCGCCACCGCCGCCGCCGAGCGCCTTGGCCGCGATGCCGACGAGGCTGCCCGCCTTCAGACCACGCCCGCGCCCCGCCTCGTTGACCACGGCGACGACGACGGGCCGGTCGGCCGGAACACCGGCGACGACCACGACGGCGGCGCGGTCGCCCGAGAACCGCCCGCGCACGTCGAGGGCGAGCTTACGCAGATCGTCGGGGGAGGTTCCATCAGGCGCGCGGTGCGTGACGACGGAGACTCCGTGCAGGTCACGGGCGCCTGCCGCCATCTCGCCCGCCAGGGCGAGGACCTGGGCGGAACGGAGCTTGTCCAGCTCCTTCTCCGCGGTGCGCAACCGGGTGACGATGCCCTCGATCCGCTCGGGCAGCTCCTCCCTGCGAGCCTTGAGCTGCTCGGAGAGCTGGGCGACGAGCACGCTCTCACGGGCCAGGAAGCGGAAGGCGTCCAGGCCGACCAGGGCCTCGACCCGGCGGACTCCCGCGCCGATCGAGGCCTCGCCGAGCACCTTGACCAGGCCGAGCTGGCCCGAGCTCGCGACGTGGGTGCCACCGCAGAGCTCGCGGGAGTAGTCGCCGACCTCGACGATGCGGACGGTCTCGCCGTACTTCTCGCCGAACAGCGCCAGCGCTCCCATCGCCCTGGCCTCCGCCTGGGAGGTGTGGAAGGCGTTGACCGTGAGGTCGTTGATCAGGACGGCGTTGACCTCGTCCTCGACGTCGCGCAGCACGCTGGGGGGCACGGCGCCCGCGGCGGTGAAGTCGAAGCGGAAGCGGCCCGGCGAGTTCTCGGAACCCGCCTGCGCGGCCGTCTCGCCGAGCGCGTTGCGGAAGCCCCTGTGCACGAGGTGCGTGGCGGTGTGGCTGCGGGAGATGGCGCGGCGCCGCTCGACGTCGATCTCGGCCTGGGCCTGGTCGCCGACCCGGACCTCGCCGGCCCGGACCTTGCCCCGGTGCACCACGACGCCCGCGACCGGAGACTGCACGTCGACGATCTCGACCTCGGCCCCGTCGGTGCGGATGATCCCCTGGTCGGCGAGCTGGCCGCCGCCCTCGGCGTAGAACGGCGTACGGCCGAGCACGACCTCGACGGAGGTCCCCGCGCCCGCGGCGGGGACCGGGACCCCGTCGACGAGCAGGCCGATGACCTCGGACTCCGCGGTCACCTGGTCGTAGCCGAGGAACTCGACCCTGCCGGTCTTCTCCAGGATCTGGCCGAACACCGAGATGTCGGCGTTTCCGGTCTTCTTGGCAGCGGCGTCGGCCTTGGCCATCTCGCGCTGCTTCTTCATCAACCGGCGGAAGCCCTCCTCGTCGACCTTGAGCCCCTGCTCGGAGGCCATCTCCAGGGTCAGGTCGATCGGGAAGCCGTAGGTGTCGTGGAGCTGGAAGGCCTGGTCTCCGGCGAGCGTGCCCTGCCCCTTGCGCTTGGTCTCCTCGACGGCCGCGTCGAAGATCGCGGTGCCGGTGCGCAGGGTACCGAGGAAGGAGGCCTCCTCCGCGTCGATGACACCGTGGATCTGCGGAGCGTCGGCCTTGAGGTCGGGGTACAGCTCGCCCATCACGTCGATGGTCACCGCGGTCAGCTCGTGCATGTAGCGCTGCTCGCCGGAGCCCAGCAGGCGCAGGTTGCGGATGGCGCGGCGCAGGATGCGGCGCAGCACGTAACCCCTGCCCTCGTTCGAGGGCAACACGCCGTCGGCGACGAGCATCACGCCGGTGCGGACGTGGTCGGCGACGACGCGCAGCGAGACATCGGCCCGCTCGTCACGGCCGTAGCGCGTCCTGGTGAGCTCCGCCGCCCGGTCGAGGATCTTGTAGGTGGTGTCGATCTCGTAGATGTTGTCGACGCCCTGCAGGATCGCGGCCATGCGCTCCAGGCCCATGCCGGTGTCGACGCTCTTGGCGGGCAGCTCACCCACGACGTCGAAGTCGGTCTTGCTGCGCACGGCGCCGAGCTGGAACTGCATGAAGACGTTGTTCCAGACCTCCAGGTAGCGGTTCTCGTCAGCGACGGGACCGCCGTCCATGCCGTACTCGGGGCCTCGGTCGTAGTAGATCTCCGTACAGGGGCCGCCCGGCCCCGGAACGCCCATGTGCCAGTAGTTGTCGGCCAGGCCGCGGCGCTGGATGCGCTCGGCGGGGACGCCGACCTTTTCGTGCCAGAGGTCGTAGGACTCGTCGTCGTCGTGGTAGACGGTGACCCAGAGCCGCTCCTCGGGGAAGCCGAACCCGCCCTCGGACTCCGGCTTGGTCAGCAGCTCCCACGCGAGCGGGATCGCCTGCTCCTTGAAGTAGTCGCCAAAGGAGAAGTTGCCGAGCATCTGGAAGAACGTGGCGTGCCTGGTGGTCTTGCCGACCTCGTCGATGTCGGGGGTGCGCACGCACTTTTGCACGCTGGCGGCCCGGCTGTAGGGCGGCTTCTGCTGCCCCAGGAAGTAGGGCTTGAACGGCACCATGCCCGCGGGGACCAGAAGCAGTGTCGGATCCTCGGCGATGAGGCTGGCCGAGGGCACGACGGTGTGCCCACGCTCCTCGAAGAAGCGCAGGAAGCGGCGGGCGATCTCTGCCGACTCCATGTCAGCGGCCATCCTTTACGTGGTAGTTATGGGTGTTTTCAACACTGTCGAGTCCGAACCTGGAGCGCAACTCGGTTTCCCGCTGGGCCGCGCCGTCCAGTGCCTCGTCCGCGAAGTCGCGTGCCTGGTCCAGAACGCCGGAGGCGCTCCGCACCGCACGGCGGGCCAGATGGTTCGGATGCAGTGACTGCAGCTTACGCATCGCCCACACCGCGCCGAACGCGCCCAGGGAGATGTAGAAGAGCCTGCGGATCATCGCCGCCGCCCTTCGAGGAATCTGGGGGCTGACCTGCCGTTCCTCCGGGCGGACAGGGCCCGCCTGATGCCGTGGGTCAGTGCGGCGAGCTTGATCAACGGTCCGGTGACCAAAGACTGGGTGACGTCGCTGACCTTGGCGGCATGCCCGCTGACCTGCTTGACGTCCCGGGTGATGGCCTCGACGGCGACCAGTTGGCGGTTGGTCTCGCCGACGGTGACCGTGACGTCTTCCAGCAGCGGCACCACGCGCTCACCCAGCTCGGAGACCATCTTGGTGGTCTCGGTGAGCAGCCGGGCAAGCTTGACCAGTGCCACGGCCAGGAAGCAGACCAGGATCGCCCAGGCCATCGCGACGATCAGTCCGGCGACCTCTCCTGCGGTAAGCATGCGCCGATCTCCTTGGTTGACCCGGCTGGAATAGGCAAGACCTTACCGCCTCCCGCGCCGCTTCCCCGGCATAGCGCGTCACGGCGGGCCCTCCCCCGCCCTCGCGGCCGACCGTCCGTCAGATGTCGCCGCAGGCGGTCCCGCCGGGCGCGGGACCGCCCGGCACGGCGTCCAGCACGCGGGGGGCGCCCCCGAAGGCGTCGACGCAGAGCTGCGCGAACCAGCCGATCCCCGGGATCATCAGCGCCCAGCCCGCCAGGGCCCAGCCGAGGTGGATGTGGGTCAGCACGTGGGCGATCGCGGCCACGCCCGCCGCGCTCCGCCCGTCCGCCGACTCGTAGGTGATCCGGCGCAGCCCCGCGGGATGGCTCTCCGCAGCCACCACGCGCAGCCCGGCCGGATGCCGCCTGGTGATCCATTTTCCCACCCGTGAGCACTGACCGCAGGAACTCGCCACGTAGACGGAGGCGGGTGGCGCGGAGAGCGCGGCGGGCCGAAGACGGGGCACCCAGGGCCGTACGGCACGACGGTAGGCGGCCCACTCGGCGCCGAAGCGCGTGGTGAGCCGGTCCCCTTCATGCCAGGCGGCCAGCCCCGCCCCGTAGGCGAAGGCGACCAGCGCGGCGGCCAGGAACACGGCGTCGAACAGGGAAAGGATGAGATAACCCGCCGTCATCGCGACCTGCATCGGGTTGCGGACGTACGCGTAGGGCCCGGTGACCACCAGCCGCCCAGGCGGGTCGTAAGGCAGCGGCGTCCCCCGTCCCACGACCGCGAACTCCCGCACCGCGGCCACACCGAGCAATGACGGGACGGCGAGCGCCTGTACCAGGAGGCCGAGCGCCGGCGGCGGCTGCCGCCACACCTCGGTCAGCGCGATGGGCAGCGCCAGCCCCGCGCCGCCCGCGAGGACGATCTGCATCACCGCCCTGGCGGCCAGCACTCGGCCCTCCTCGGTCCACCTGGCCAGGAGCAGTCCCGGCAGCAGACTCGCGGCGACCGCCACGGCCTCGCCGGTCAGCCAATGCTCGCCGAGCACGACGACGGGCCGTCCCAACGGCATCACCGCCAGGTCGAGCCACGCCGCGAGCGCGACGACGAGTGGCACAGGCGCCCTGCGCGCCACCAGGCTGGGCACTGCGCCCCAGAGCAGTGCCCAGCCGAGCAGCAGGTCAACCGGGATGCCCCCGTAGACGGCGCCCTCCGCGTGGAAACGCCACCAGCCGAGCCCCTGCGCCAGGGCGTTCACCACGGCGAGCATCTCCAGGTTCCACAGCGTGGCCAGGATCGCGGCGGCGATGTCCCGCTCCCGCGGCCTGCGGCGGGCCGCGGCGAGCAGCACGGCGGCGACCGGCACCGTGAGCGCCAGGCCGCGGACCAGCGCGGGATCGCCCGTCACCGGGCGAAGGTCCCCGCCAGGTAGTCCGCCGCCTGCCCGACGGCGTACCGCTGGAGGGGGCCGAAATACCAGCCGGGGTCGAAGGTGCGACGGTAGCGCAGGGTCACCCCGAGCGATCCGTCCCCCCAGGAGAACTCGGCCTCCCGCAACTCGAGCCAGCGGGCCAGCGTGGTGTCGTTGACCACGGAGAACGTCACGTGCCCCGGGCTCCGCTCCTTGACCACGAGGGTCACCGAACGCGCCTCGGGGAGAGCGCCGATGCCGAGGGAGCGGCGTGGCGTGAAGGTGATCTCCCGCAGGGCTCCGACGTCCAGGCCGGTCCCGCTGGCGAGCACCGGCCTGGGAAAGCCCGCTTTCAGGAACGCAGACTCGAACGGCCCGAACCGGGGAACGGCGGCGAGGGCCTTCTCCACCTCAGGCCCCGCGGCCGCGCGCACCACGGTGACCTCGTTGTCGCGGGGCGGGGCCGCCACCTCGGCGGCGCCGCCGACGAGCGCCAGCAGCACGAGCGGAGCGGCGAGCGCGTTCGCGCCCCGCCCGCGGAAGTAGTCGGCGACGAGCCCGATCAGCAGGCCTACGAGATAGAAGAGCGGAGCGGCGAAGACCAGGCAGACGATCCCCTCGCCGAGCAGCGGTCCCGCGAGGGCCAGACCGACGGTGATCGTCGCCATGATCATGCCGGTCACGCTTCTCGGCCTGCTCGCCAGCACGACCGTGATGGCGATGACGGCGGGAAGGCCGACGTAGAACAGCGCCGTCTGCTCCAGATGGCCCGCGTGCAGCACCCGGTAGAGCAGGAGCCCCGCGAACAGGGCGAGCAGCAGGCCCGCGAGAGTCCTGCGCGCCCCGCGCTCGCGCCGGGCGTCGGGAACGGGTCCAGGACCGGGAGCACGCCCAGGACCGGTGGCGGAGCCCGAGCCGGGAACGTGCCCGGGATCAGCGGCGGAGCCCGAGCCGGGGGCGTCTCCCGGCCCGGGCATCCGCTCCGGGTCGGGAGCGGGCTCCGGAAGGTCACTCATGCGACGACCTCTTCATCGATCGATTTAATCAGTTGATTAAACCGTATGCTTAGAGAGATCGACATGGCAAGGGAGCGACGGGTGAACAAGCAGGCGGGCGCGGAGACCCGTGAACGGCTGATCGAGGCAGCGGCGGAGACCGTGCGGTCCGAGGGGTACGCCGGGACCAGTGCCCGCACCATCGCCAAGGCGGCGGGGGTCAACTCGGCCCTGGTCTTCTACCACTTCGGGGGCGTCGACCCGCTGCTGCTCGCCGCGCTCGACCGTTCTTCCGAGCAGCGGATGGCCGCCTACCAGGAGGCGGTGGCGCGGGCCCGCACGCTGGAGGAGCTGGTCGAGGTCGCGAACGCGATCTACCGAGCCGATCTGGAGGGCGGGCACATCACGCTCTTCTCCGAGCTCGTCGGCGCCAGCATCGCCAGGCCCGCACTCAGGACGGAGATCGTCAAGCGCTCCGAGCCGTGGATCGACTTCGTCGAGCGGACACTGGAGCGGGTCATCGGCGGCTCTCCCCTGGCCGGGCTCATGCCGCCTCGCGACCTCGCCTACGCCGCGATCACCTTCTACCTGGGCGTCAACATGTTCACCCATCTCGACGCCGACCGCTCCCGCACCGAGGCCCTGTTCAGGCTCGCGGGTCGCGTCGCCCCCCGCGCCAGGCTGCTGACCATGCGCCTGCCCCGCCGCGGGGCCCGCGCCCCACGGGACGGGGCGGGCGGGAACCTCCCCGGGTGACCACGGGAGAGGTTCCCGGGACGCCTTCGAGACGCAGAGGGCTACTGGCCGCGGAGGAAGGCGCGAATCCTGGCCCAGCGGTCGGCGAACCCCGCCTCCGCGCCGTGCCGGGTCGGCTGGTAGTAGCGGCGGTCTCTGAGCTCGGCCGGGGCGTAGTCCTGACGGACCAGGCCGTGCTCGAAGTCGTGGGGATACCGGTAGCCGTTGCCGTGGCCGAGCTTCTTGGCCCCGGGATAGTGCGCGTCGCGCAGGTGGTCGGGGACATGGCCGATGTTGCCGCGCCGTACGTCCTCGGCGGCCGCGCCGATGGCGGTGATCACCGCGTTGGACTTGGGGGCGAGCGCGCAGTGGATGACGGCCTGGGCCAGGTTCAGGCGCCCCTCGGGCAGGCCGATGAACTCGACCGCCTGGGCGGCGGCAACCGCGACCTGCAGGCACGTCGGATCGGCCATGCCGACGTCCTCCGAGGCGAAGATGACGATCCTGCGCGCGATGAACCGGGGGTCCTCCCCCGCCTCGATCATCCTGGCCAGGTAGTGCAGTGCGGCGTCGGCGTCGGAGCCTCGCATGCTCTTGATGAAGCCGCTGACCACGTCGTAGTGCTGGTCGCCCTGGCGGTCGTAGCGGACGGCGGCCTTGTCGACCGCCCGCTCGACCACCTCGACGGTTATCTCGTCCTCGGCGATCAGCGCGGCCGCCTCCAGATAGGTGAGGGACCTGCGGGCATCTCCGCCCGCCAGCCGTACCAGGTGCTCGACGGCCTCCGGCGCGAGCCGCGTCTTCCCGTCCAGACCCCGCGGGTCGGCGACGGCGCGTTCGAGCACGCCGCGGATGTCGTCCTCGGACAGGGATTCCAGGGTCAGCAGCAGTGAGCGGGACAGCAGCGGCGAGATGACGGAGAAGAACGGGTTCTCCGTGGTCGCCCCGATGAAAGTGACCCAGCGGTTCTCGACCGCGGGCAGCAGGGCGTCCTGCTGGGCCTTGTTGAAGCGGTGCACCTCGTCCACGAACAACACGGTCTGACGCCCCGACATGCCCAGCTCACGACGGGCCTGCTCGATGGCGGCGCGGACCTCCTTGACCCCCGCGGAGACCGCGGAGACCTCGACGAAGCGGCGTTTGGTGACGCCCGCGACCACGTAGGCGAGAGTGGTCTTGCCGGTGCCCGGCGGCCCCCACAGGAACAGCGACATCGGGGCCTCGGCCTCGACGAGCCTGCGCAGCGGCGTGCCGGGGCCGAGCAGGTGGCGCTGGCCGATCACCTCGTCCAGGCCGCGGGGGCGCATCCGCACCGCCAGCGGCTCATGGCCGCGATGTGCCTCCTCAGCGACCGAATCGAACAGGCTGTCCACGGTCAGACAGTACCGTCAGGACGCATGGCCCGGATCCACGGTGTGGTGCGCCCTCCTGCGGGGCCCGGCAAGAGTCTCAGTTCCCCCAGACCGCGACGGCGCCGCTGTGGCCGGCGCGCACCACGTAGTAGCCGGTCACGACGGCCACCAGCACCGTGAGCACCGTGAGCGCCACCTCGGCCGGCTTGGGGAGGCGACCGGCGCGCGAGGCGTAGACGAGTCCCAGCGAGACCGCGCCCAGGGCGAGGCCGGCGAGCAGCAACGGGGTCGCGAAGCTCTCGTGCTCGGCGATGCGCTGCCCGAGCTGCCCGCCGGCCGAGGAGAAGCGCTCCTCCACGAGCTCCTCACCGCTCTCCCTCGCCGTGAAGACCACCACGGGGACGACCAGCGCGAGCACCGTAACCGCCCAGGTGAGTACGGCGCGCGTGCGCGCGACCAGGGCGTACACGGTGGCCAGGACCACCAGCAGCGGCGTCAGGATCACGGTGGCGTGAATGATCAGGGGGTGGGCGGGCAGGCCCAGGATCTCATCGAACATATGGGGGCTCCGGTGGTGCATGGTTCGTCTGCGGCCCAGCTGGGAATCGCCGGTGACGTATCGGTGACGCATCGTTGTCATATCGGTGACGCATCGGCGGCTCATCGCCCGATCGGGTGACCCATCACCGGCGAGCAGGGAATCTCATCACGAACGGCGCCCGTAGTGCACCAGGTCACCTTCGCATTTTTCTCCTGTCCCATTAGGCGAATTCTGCCACTTACATCCAGCACACGCCGAGGCCGGTACGCTTTCGCCCAGTTGATAGTCATGAAACGGTAATCCTGGAGGACGAAGCGGTGAGCGGTGAGGACCGCCAGAGCCAGCTGGCTCGGGAGCACAAAGAGCGACAGGCCCGGCGTGCCGAGCAGGCGACACCCAAGGCGAAGCGGAACACCCTCATCGGAGCGGGCATCGCGGTCGTCGTGGTCGCGGGAGCCCTGTTCGCCGCAACGAACCTTCTCGGCGGGAACGGCGCCAGCGGCAAGACCGCCGCGACCGGCTCTCCCGGCGCGGATCCCAGCACGGACCCCAGCGGGGTCCCCGCCCTGCAGCCGTCGCCCACCCCCTCCGCCGACCTGGCCAAGCTGACCTGCTCCTACCGCAAGGACACCAGCGGCAGCCCGGCCAAGTACGTGGGCATGCCCCCGGCCAAGCCCGACCTCAAGCCGAAGACCATGACGATCACCACCAACCTCGGTGCGATAGTGATCGACCTCGCGACGGCCCAGGCCCCCTGCGCGGTGAACTCCTTCGCCTTCCTGGCCAAGAAGAACTTCTTCGACAACACCAAGTGCCACCGCCTGGCGACCCCGGAGAACTCCGGGCTCGGCCTGCTGCAGTGCGGCGACCCGCAGGCCAAGGCCGACGGCAAGAACCCCACCGACGGCCAGGGCAGCTCGGGGTACGTCTTCAACGACGAGAACCTCGGCGGCATGACGTACAACAGGGGCACGGTCGCGCTCGCCCAGGCGCCGGAGGCCGCGAACCAGAACGGCAGCCAGTTCTGGATCTCGCTGTCGGACGAGACCAACCAGTTGCAGCCCGACTACACGCCCTTCGGCAAGGTCTCGCAGGGCATGGACATTCTCGACAAGGTCTTCAAGGGCGGCTGGATCACCAACCCCGACGACATCACCGGCGACGGCGGCTCGAACGCCCCCAAGATCCCGGTGATCATCAAGGACGTGCAGCTCACCTAGGAAGAGACCCCAGGCGGGTGTGCTCGCGGTCGGCCGCGAGCACACCCGTTTCGTTTCCGGCCGGCCCGGCACCGCCTGCCCGTGATCCCGCTCATCGCCGGACGAACCGCGATCTCCGGGGCCAGACTGGGGGAGAAACCTGATCCATCTCCCCGGGGGGGCGTCGATGCCGGAGAAGCTGCCTTTCGAGTTCCTGCTGAGCCCGGAGTTCACCAGGGATCCCCATTCCGCCTGCGCCGCGCTCAGAGAGAAGGGGCCCGTCCATCCGGTGGACTTCCCGCCCGGCATGGACGGCTTCCTGGTGGTCGACCACGAGCACGGCCGCCCCGCGCTCAACGACCCCCGTCTCGCCAAGAGCATCTCTTGGGCGCCGGAGCCGTTTCGCGGGCGCTTCAGTGCGGGCAACCCGGTGCTGGCCCACAACATGCTCGACAGTGACCCTCCCGACCACACCCGGCTGCGCCGCCTGGTCTCCAGGGCTTTCACCCCCCGGCGGATCGAGAGCCTGCGCCCCCGGATCCAGCAGATCGCCGACGATCTCGTCGACGGGATGGCCGCGAAGGGCGAGGCCGACCTGCTCGACGACTTCGCCTTCCCCTTGCCGATCACCGTGATCTGCGAGCTGCTCGGCGTGCCTGCCGAGGACCGCGACACCTTCCGTGACTGGTCGGGCACGCTGATCGGCCCGTCGCTCGACGAGGAAGGGATCAGGTACCGCCAGGAGGTGAACCTCGCCATCCGGGCCTACTTCACCGGGATCATCGCGCAGCGGCGGGCCGCCCCACGGGACGACCTGATCAGCGCACTCGTCGTCGCCCGCGATGACGACGAACTGCTCGACGACCAGGAACTGCTGGCGACCCTCACACTGCTGCTCGTCGCCGGGCACGAGACCACGGTCAACCTGATCGGCAACGGCATGCTGACGCTGCTGACCGATCCCGGCCGGCTCAAGCTGCTGCTCGACAGGCCAAAGCTGTTGCCGTCCGCGGTCGAGGAGTTCCTCCGCCACGACGGGCCCGTCGCGCGGGCCACGTTCCGCTTCGCCACCGAGGACCTCAAGATAGCGGGCGTCCACATCCCCAAGGGCGGCGTGGTCCACATCTTCCTCGGCGCGGCGAACCGTGACCCCAAGATCTTCGACGCTCCCGACACCTTCGACGCCGCCCGCGCGGACAACCGCCACCTGGCCTTCGGCCACGGCATCCACTTCTGCCTGGGCGCGCCACTGGCCAGGTTGGAGGCGCAGATCGCCTTCGGAACGCTCCTGAGCCGCCTGCCGGGCATCGAGCTTGCCTGCCCGCCCGGCGAGATCGAATGGAACTGGGGCGGTTCGCTGATCCGCGGGCTGCGGGCGTTGCCGGTCCGTTTCTAGCCCCGCCGCGGCGTGGGTGCGTTCCTGCCCCGCTTCGGGACCTTCCGTCCCAGGGGCCGTCGCGCACCGCCCGTCCCCGTCTCAGGCCCTCTGTACGGCGAGGCCCCACCGGGTACGGCACGGCCCCCTGGAGCTCCTCCAGGGGGCCGTGTGGCCGTCCGGCCGAGTGTCCAGCCCGAGGCGTCAGGCGTCCGTCTTGGGCTTGGCGTCGACGCCGGCCTCCTTGCGCTGCTCACCCGTGATCGGGGTGGGCGCGCCCGTCAACGGGTCGAAGCCCGAGGCCGTCTTCGGGAAGGCGATGACGTCGCGGATGGAGTCGCCGCCCGTCAGGAGCATGCAGACCCGGTCCCAGCCGTAGGCGATGCCGCCGTGCGGCGGCGGGCCGTACTTGAACGCCTCCAACAGGAAGCCGAACTTGTTCTCCGCCTCCTCCTTGGAGATGCCGAGCACGTCGAAGACCCGCTGCTGCATCTCGGCCCGGTGGATACGGATCGAGCCGCCGCCGATCTCCATGCCGTTGCAGACCATGTCGTAGGCGTAGGCGAGAGCCTCACCGGGGTGGTCCTGGAAGGTGTCGGCCCACTCGGGCTTCGGCCCGGTGAACGGGTGATGGACCGCGGTCCAGCCGCCCTCGCCGTCCTCCTCGAACATGGGCGCGTCGACGACCCACAGGAAGTTCCACGCCGACTCGTCGATCAGGCCACAGCGGCGGCCGATCTCCAGGCGCGCCGCGCCCAGCAGGTCGCGGGAGGCGGCGGCCGTACCGGCGGCGAAGAAGATCGCGTCGCCGGGCGCCGCCCCCACCTTCGCCGCCAGACCCGCGGTCTCGTTCTCTGACAGGTTCTTCGCGACCGGGCCACCGAGCGTGCCGTCCTCGCCGACGAGGACGTAGGCCAGGCCCTTCGCGCCACGGGACTTGGCCCAGTCCTGCCAGCCGTCGAGCTCCTTGCGGGTCTGCGAGGCACCGCCCGGCATGACTACGGCGCCGACGTACGGCGCCTGGAAGACCCTGAAGGTGGTCTCGGCGAAGAACTCGGTCATCTCGACGAGCTCCTGGCCGAAGCGCAGGTCGGGCTTGTCGGAGCCGTAGCGGGACATGGCGTCCCAGTAGGTCATCCGGGGCAGCGGCGTCGGCAGCTCGTAGCCGATCGTCTCCTTCCAGATGCGGCCGATCAGCGCCTCGCCCAGCGCGATGACGTCGTCCTGGTCGACGAAGGACATCTCAACGTCGATCTGGGTGAACTCGGGCTGCCGGTCGGCGCGCAGGTCCTCGTCACGGAAGCAGCGGGCGAGCTGGTAGTAGCGCTCCATGCCCGCGACCATGAGGAGCTGCTTGAACAGCTGCGGCGACTGCGGAAGGGCGTACCAGCTGCCCGGCTGGAGCCTGACCGGCACCAGGAAGTCGCGGGCGCCCTCGGGGGTCGACCGGGTGAGCGTGGGGGTCTCGATGTAGTTGAACCCGTGCTCGTTCATCACCTCGTGGGCCAGGTAGGTGGCCTTCGAGCGGATCCGCATGGCCTGCGCGACCTGCTGGCGGCGGATGTCGAGGTAGCGGTACTTGAGACGGGCTTCCTCGGAGACCCCGGTGCTGCCCTCGATTGGGAAGGGCAGCGGCGCGGACTCGCTGAGCACCTCGACCTCGGAGGCGACGACCTCGATCGCGCCGGTCGGCAGGTCGGGGTTCTCGTTCCCCTCCGGCCGAACCCGCACCTCTCCGACGACCTTGACGCAGTACTCCGCGCGCAGACCGTGCGCGTCATCTTCCTCGCGGAAGACCACCTGGGAGGAGCCGGAGGCGTCACGCAGGTCGATGAAGACCACACCGCCGTGGTCGCGGCGGCGCGCCACCCAGCCTGCCAGCGTCACCCGCTGCCCGGCGTGCTCCTTGCGCAGTGATCCCGCTTCGTGCGTGCGGATCATCGAAACTCCTTAAGCATGGAAACCCGGTCCTTCGAGGCCGGGAGGAAACGCGGCGCGGCGCCGCAGGACTCGGTAATGTGTTCGGTGGCGGCGATGACCAAGCCGCCACCCGCACGATCGGCTCCACCCTCGCCGCCGGGCCGGCGGAGAGGTGAAACGCCTGCGGAGCTGGTGTAAGACCCCAACGAAAGATCCTTTTCGGGCGGGCGACCGGCGGTGAAACAGGAAACCCTGCGGGCGACCGTGGGACTCCCCCCGTTCAGGGAGGGGAGGAGGTCAATTGTTCAGTCTCTCCTTCAGGGTGGTGACGATCTCGGCGAGCGGTACGGCGGTCTGGTCGCCGCTGACCAGGTCCTTGACCTGGGCGGCCTCGGCAGCGATGTCTCGCTCGCCAAGGATCACGGCGTAGCTCGCCCCCGACCGGTCAGCGCCCTTCATGGCGGCCTTGACGCCCTTGCCGCCGAACGACATGTCGGCGTCGAGACCCGCCCGGCGCAGCTCGGTGATGAGCAGGAACATCCGGCGGCGCGCCTCCTCGCCCAGCGGCACACCGTACACCTGGACGCCCGAGCCGGTCTCCTCGCCGTCGAGCAGCCCTTCTGCCTCCATGGCCAGGACCGTCCTGTCGACGCCGAGCGCCCATCCAACGCTGGGCAGCGCCGGGCCACCGATCATCTCGCTCAGCCCGTCGTAGCGTCCACCACCACCGACCGCGGACTGCGAGCCAAGACCGTCGTGGACGAACTCGAACGTGGTGCGCGTGTAGTAGTCCAGGCCGCGGACCAGCCTGGGGTCGTCGGTGTAGGCGACGCCCGCGACGGTCAGCAGCGAGCGGACCTCCTCGTGGTAGGCCTTGCACGCCTCACACAGGTGGTCGACGACCAGCGGGGCACCGACGAGCCGGGCCTGCACCTCGGGCCGCTTGTCGTCGAGCACCCGCAACGGGTTGATCTCGATCCTGGCCCTGGTCGGCTCGTCGAGGTCGAGCCCGCGCAGGAAGTCCTGCAGCGCGGCGCGGTAGGCGGGACGGCACTGCCGGTCGCCCAGCGTGTTGAGCAGCAGCCGCACCCCGGTGAGCCCGAGCCCGGCGTAGCCGTCCGCGGCCAGGATGATCAGCTCCGCGTCGAGGGCCGGATCCTCTGCGCCGAGGGCCTCGGCGCCGACCTGCCAGAAGTGGCGGTAGCGGCCCTTCTGGGCGCGCTCGTAGCGGAACTGGCTGCCGGAGTACCACAGCTTCACCGGAAGCTGGCCGTTGTGCAGGCCGTGCTGGAGGACGGCCCGCACGACCGAGGCCGTGCCCTCGGGACGCAGCGTGATCGAGCGCCCGCCCTTGTCCTCGAAGGTGTACATCTCCTTGGAGACGATGTCGGTCGACTCGCCGACCCCGCGCACGAACAGCGCGGTGTCCTCGAAGACCGGGGTCTCGATGTATCCGTACCCCGCGCGCCTCGCGGGAGCGGTCAGCGCCTCGCGCACGGCGAGCGCCCGCTCCGAACGCGGCGGGATCCAGTCGAAGGTGCCCTTGGGCGCCTGCAGAGTCATCTTCTAAAGTCCCCTGGTGGGACCGGCGTACGGCGCGGCCTCCGCCAAATACGGATTGGTCGCGCGCTCGTGGCCGATCGTGGTCTGTGGTCCGTGACCGGGCAGCACCACCGTGTCCTCCGGCAGCGGCAGGCACTTGGTCGCCAGGCTGCGCAGGATGGTCGGGTAGTCGCCGCCGGGAAGGTCTGTGCGGCCGATGGAGCCGGCGAACAGCAGGTCGCCCGAAAACATCACGTCGGGAATTTCCTCCGTGCGGGGCAACCTGAACGTCACCGACCCCCTGGTATGGCCGGGGGTGTGGTCGACCGTGAGCTCCATGCCCGCCAGGCTGAGCACCTCACCGTCGGCCAGCTCGCGCACGTCGTCGGGCTCGGTGAAGGTCAGTCCGCCGAACAACTGCTGCCGGGTCGCCAGGGACAATCCCTTGCCCGGGTCTGAGAGCAGCTCTCGGTCCTCTGGGTGGATCCACGCGGGGACTCCGCGCGCCCCGCAGACGGGGGCGACCGACCACATGTGGTCGATGTGGCCGTGGGTGACCAGCACGGCGACGGGCTTCAGGCGATGCTCGCGCAGCACGTCGTCCAGGTCGCCGACGGCGTTCTGGCCGGGATCGACGATGACGCACTCCTCGCCCGCGGCGGGAGCGACGACGTAGCAGTTGGTCTGAAACGACCCTGCTGGAAAGCCGGCGATGAGCATCTGCCTCAGCTGATCTCGTCAAGAAAACGGATGGGAATGTAACCGAAGGGTACCGGTGCGGGTCGGCGGGCTGCGAACCATTACCCATTGGCCGATACGATTCGCCCACCTCAATAAGTAATACTCCGGCACTCGGGAGGGCGAAGCGGTGAGCGGCAAGGACCGCCAGAAGCAGCTGGCGCGCGAGCACTACGAGCGGCAGAACCAGCGGCGTATCGAGCGTGAGGCCCGGGCGAAGCGCAACGCGATCATCGGCACCAGTGTGGCCGTCGTGGTGGTCGTGGGCGGTGTGATCGCCGCCACGACCCTGCTCGGAGGCAACGGCACGTCGTCGGCAACGGCCGCGTCCGCCACCCCGACCACGCCCGCGAACCCGTCGCAGACGAGCACCGCCGCCCAGCCGACGGCCTTCGACCCCGCTGGCGGCACCTGCGGCTATGTCGCGGACACCGCCGGTGGCCCGGCGAAGAACGTCGGCCTGCCCCCGGCGAAGGTGGACACCACGCCCAAGACGATGACCCTGAAGACCAACCAGGGCGACATCGTCATCGAGGTCTCCGCGGAGAAGACCCCCTGCACGGTCAACTCCTTCGCCTTCCTGGCCAAGAAGAAGTACTTCAACGGCTCCAAGTGCCACCGCCTCGGCTCCGACCAGTTCCCGGTGCTGCAGTGCGGCGACCCGCTGGCCAAGGCCGACGGCAAGAGCCAGACCGACGGCCGGGGCGGTCCGGGGTACCGTTTCGTCAACGAGAACCTCAAGGACGCGAAGTACACCCGGGGTGTCGTGGCCATGGCCAACAGTGGCGCCGACACCAACGGCAGCCAGTTCTTCATCGTCTACGGCAACGCCCAGCTGGGCCCGGACTACACCCCGTTCGGCAAGGTCACCAAGGGGTTGGAGATCATCGACAAGGTGAACAAGGGTGGTGTCATCACACCGGGGCCGGACGGCACCGGAGCCCCGAAGGAAACCGTGGAAATCAAAGACGTGACAATGTCCAGCAAGAGCTGACGTAATACAACCAAGAGGCGGTTAGCCTCGAAAGGCTGATGAAAGTGCGGGAGGACACGGTGAGCACCGACCCGTGGGGCCGGGTAGACGACGACGGCACCGTCTACGTACGTACGGCCGAGGGCGAACGGGCCGTCGGGTCCTGGCAGGCCGGCGAACCGGAAGAGGCCCTTGCCTACTTCCATCGCAAGTTCGACGAGCTGGCCGGGCAGGTCACGCTGCTTGAGCAGCGTGTCCGCGGCACCGATCTGCCGCCCGCCCAGGCGGAGGCGACCATCGTCAAGCTCCGCGAGGCGATCACCGACGCGCACGCGGTCGGCGACCTCGACGCGCTGCTGGGGCGGCTGAACGCCCTCACGGAGCTGGTCTCCCAGCGCCGTGAGGAGGTCAAGGCCGCCCGTGACGTGGCTCGCGCCGAGGCCAAGGGCGTCAAGGAGCGGATCGTCGCGGAGGCCGAGCGCATCGCCGACGACACCACTCACTGGAAGACGGGCGGGGAGCGGCTGCGCCAGCTCGTCGAGGAGTGGAAGGCCGCCGAGCGCATCGACCGGGTCACCGAGGCGGCGCTCTGGAAGCGCCTGTCCGCGGCCCGTACGGCGTTCGCCAAGCGGCGCAAGGCCTACTTCGCCGGGCTGGACGAGCAGCGCGAGGGCGTGCGCTCCTCGAAGGAGCGCATCGTCATCGAGGCGGAGGCGCTGGCCTCCTCGACCGACTGGGGCGCGACGGCGTCGGCCTACCGCGAGCTGATGCAGCAGTGGAAGTCGGCCGGCCGGGCGTCCAGGGAGGTCGAGGACGAGCTCTGGGGCCGTTTCAAGGGCGCCCAGGACCAGTTCTTCCAGGCCCGCTCCGCGGTCTTCGCCGAGCGCGACGCCTCGCTCGCAGCCAACGCCGAGATCAAGGAGCAGCTCCTGGCCGAGGCGGAGAAGATCGTCCCGGTCTCCGACGCCCGCTCCGCCAGGAGCGCCCTGCGCGGCATCCTGGAGCGGTGGGAGGCGGCAGGCGCGGTCCCGCGTGAGCAGCGCGACCGGCTCGAGGGTGGCCTGCGCAAGATCGACGAAGCGGTTCGCAAGGCGGAGGAGGCGGAGTGGAAGCGCTCCAACCCCGAGGCCCGCGCCCGCGCGCAGAACACGGTCGACCAGCTCCGCAAGTCGATCCAGCAGCTTGAAACCCGTCTGGCCAAGGCCCAGGCCGCGGGCAAGGACAAGGACGCCAAGGACGCGGAGGAGGCCCTGACCGCCCGCCGCTCCTGGCTTGAGGAGGCCGAGCGCACGCTCGCCGAGTTCTCCTGACCCGCCGACTGGAAACGGGGGGGGGGCGTGTGATGCGCCCCCCACGAACACAATCGCCCCGGGGAGCCCGCTTGCAGCAACCGGCCCA
>NZ_JBFBCE010000084.1:0-41701 GCF_040689595.1 Streptosporangium sp. NPDC051023
GGCGAGCGTGACTACCTCAAGGCGCTGAGGCCGGACGCGCTGGCCGGCAAGCGCATCGGCGTCTGGCGCTCGGCCGCGGGCAACAACCAGGAGGTGCTCGCCACCCTGGACGCCACCGTCGCCACCCTCAGGGCGAAGGGCGCGACCGTGGTCGACAACCTCGAACTGGAGGGGCTGGACCAGGTCGGCGAGGCGGAGTACCCGGCCCTGCTGACCGAGTTCAAGCACGACCTGAACGTCTACCTGGCCCAGACCCCCGGACGGCACCCGGGCGACCTGGCCGGGCTGATCGAGTTCAACAAGCGGCACGCCTCGACCGAGCTCCGTTACTTCGGGCAGGAGTTGTTCGAACAGGCGCAGGCGACCACCGGCGACCTGAACGACCCCGAGTACCGCGCGCTCAGGGAGAAGGTGACCTCACTCGCCCGTACGGCGATCGACTCCGTGGTGTCGGAGAACCGGCTCGACGCGGTGCTCGCGCCGACCAACAACGGAGCCTGGCTGACCAGCCTGACCAAGGGCGACGACTTCACCGACTTCGTCGCCACCTCCACGCCCTCGGCCGTCTCCGGCTACCCCGCGATCACGGTCCCCGGCGGATACGCGAGGAACGTCCTGCCGCTGGGCGTCACCTTCTTCGGCGGCCGTTTGTCCGAACCGACCCTGATCGCCCTGGGGTACGCGTTCGAGCAGGCCGGTCAGGTGCGCAAGCCGCCGACCTACCTGCGGACGCTGCCCTGACGAGGCTTTCCGCCCGAACGGCCACGCCGCCCCGCCGACACCGGCGGGGCGGTGCGAGGGAACCGCGTGAGTGTTTCCCGATGATCGGCTGATCGGCGAAGGGTCGTTGTCCGGAGCGCCCGTGCCCGCGAGCCGGAGGCTCGATCGGTCAGGGCATGCCGGGCGCCGCTGTCAGGTCCCGAGCGCGGCCAGCTCGTCGCTGGTGAAGGTGAGCCTGATCGCGGGGACGGTCTCGTCGGTGATGAAGCCGATGTAGTCGAGGTCCCAGAAGGGGCTCTTGCCGTCCCCGTGGATCGAGGTGGCGTCCTTGACCCCGTCGGTGCCCGGCCTGGACCCCTGCTGGCGGGCGTACCACTGGTCGACGAAGAAGCACGAGGTGCCGTATCGGCCGACCTGCGCCACGTCTCCCGAAGCGCGTCCGACCAGCACGTAGGCGTGCCCCTGGCCGCCGGTCTTGTCGAGGATGTTGACCAGCTCGACCTTGACGCCGGGACCGAGCAGTTCGGGCTGGTCGGCGAACATCCCGATGACGCAGCAGGCGAACAACGTGCAGTTCGCGCTGGCGAGCGTCTTGTACTTGGCCCGGCCCGCGGCGACGTACCTCTTCTTGAGCTCCGTCCGGGCCCGGTCGAACGTGGCCTCGGTCACCGGCCCGCCGAGCCCGGCGGCTTCGCCCAGGGGGCCCAGGTGCACGGCCTTGAGGTCGGAGAACTTCTGGCCGTCCAGGATGATGTCGGGAACCTCGCCTCTCCTGGCCGGAGCCTGCAGTTCCTTGATGTCGACGCCGTCCTCCACGACATGTGTCCACGGGTTCCACAGCTTCGCGGTGGTCATCTGCGTCCTGCCCAGCGCCGCCTGTACGGCGGCCATGCGGGCCTGCTTCCGGTCTGCCGTGCCGTGCGTGTTCTCACTCATGGTGCTTCTCCCGGTGCTGTTTCTGGCGCGCCCTGACACTCCCATCGCGTTGTCGCAAGGGGCCAGTACGGCACCGGCATCGGCACCGTGGGAGAGGAGCCCTCCGGCCTCCGCCGCCCGGGAGGGCGGGTGTTCCGTGCGGTAATGTCTTGATCATGGTGGCCGCTCCCCTTCTGCGCCTCGCCCGCGCCGTGGTTTTCGCCACGGTGTGCGCCGGGCTGGGGGTGCTCGCCCACCTGTTCGCCGGGGGTACGGTCAGCCCGGAGACGGCCGCGTGGGCACAGGGGCTGTCGCTGCTCGCCGCGCTGCCGCTGACCGGGCGTGAGCGCGGTCTGCGGGTGATCCTTCCGCTGCTTGCGGGGGTGCAGGCCGGAATGCACGTGGTCTTCGCCCTCGTGGACGCCACGCCTTCCGGGGACAGCGTCATCGGGCATCTGCACTGTGCGGTGCCCGGTTTCGGTATGACGATCCTGCACGGTGTGGCGGTGATCCTCACCGCAGTCTGGCTCGCCAGGGGAGAGGCAGGCATGTGGGCGCTGCTTCTGCTGGCGGGTGCCCGTGTCATCCGGCTGATCTTCGCGTGGCTGCTGCCCGAGCCGGAGGACGGGCGCGGGCCGGTTCCCGTCTTTCCCGAGGTGCCCCGCCCCGGGACGGTCCTGCTCGGGTCCGTGGTCCGCAGGCGTGGTCCGCCCGCGGGTGCTTTCTGTCGCTGAACTCCACCGAACTCCAGTGACCTCCGCTGGGTTCGGCTGAATTTCCTCTTCCGCGAGAAAGCGCCTGTTTGGCGTGTCCTGAAAGGACTTTTCCCCCATGCGTTTCACGCATGCCCTGACCGCGCTCGCCGTACTGTGCTTTTCTGCGGCCGCGTGCGGCGGGCAATCGCCGAGGCCGGTCTCGGCCACCCGGGCTGCCGCTCCCGGCTATCCGGTCACGATCACCAACTGCGACCAGGCCTACACCTTCACCGGGCCGCCCGGCCGTACGGTCCTCATGAGCGGCGGCGCGGTCGGTGAGGTCTCCGCGCTGGTCGCGCTCGGCCTGGAAAGCCGGATCGCCGCGAACGCACAGTCCTACGGCACCTCGGACGTGCCGGGCAGGGCCGCCGCGATCGACGGGCTCCCGAAGGCGAAGATCCTGAAAGGGGGCTGGGACATCTCCCGCGAGAGCGTGCTCTCACTCCGCCCCGACCTGGTCATCGGCACGACCGGCTACGACTTCGACGCCCAGAACGGCTACGCCACCAGGCCGGAACTGCTCGAGATCGGCGCCAACACCTGGCTTCCCGACTCGACCTGCGGCGGTCCCGGCACCGTCAGGGGCACTCAGACGATCGAGGACAGCTACGACATGCTCCGCGACTTCGGCAGGATCTACGGCGTCGCCGACCGCGCGGAGGAACTGGTCGAGCGGTCGAGACGGCGGATCGCCGAGATCGAGGCCAAGGTCAGGGGCGGGTCCAGGCCGAAGGTGATGTACATCATCCCCGGCATGGAGATGGGCACCGCCGAGTTCAGCTCGATCGGCGCCAACGGGATCTGGAACGACATCTTCGAGAAGGCCGGTGGCGCCAACGCGTTCGGCGGCGTGACCGACGGCATCTTCGCCAACCTCAGCAAGGAGCAGGTGGCGAAGACCGCCGTCGACGCAGTGGTGATCATAAATTGGCGCAACCCCGACCCGGACGCGGAGGCGAGGAAGCTCTTGGCCCGGTTCCCGCAGTGGCGGGCGGCCAGGGACGGACGCTACGTCGTGCTGTCCGACTCCGCCTACCTCGGCCCGGACAACGCCGTCGCCGTGGAGAGGATCGCCAGGATGCTCCACCCGGAGAGGTTCTGATGCCGCGCCGTCTCCCCCTCGTGCCCTGCCTGGCGGTCCTTGCCGTCGCGCTGCTGCTGAGCATGCTGGTCGCCGTCGGCGTCGGATCGGTCGACGTGCCGCTCGGCGAGACCTGGGACATCGTGACCGGTCACGCGGCCGACCCGGTCAACACCAAGATCATATTGGACTACCGGATTCCCCGGGTGCTGCTCGCCGCGCTCGCGGGGGCCGGCCTGTCCATCGCGGGAGCCGTACTGCAGGCCCTGGTGGCCAACCCGCTCGCCGACCCGTACGTCCTCGGGATCTCCTCGGGGGCCTCCGTCGGCGCGGTGCTCGTCATGACGATGGGCTCGGCCGTCGCGGGCGGCCTTGGTGTCTCCTCGGCCGCGTTCGCCGGGGCGATGGCCGCCGCGCTGATCGTGTTCGCCCTCGGGCAGCGGCGGGGCCGTCTCACTCCGACACGGCTGGTGCTCTCCGGGGTCGCGGTCGGCTACGTGCTGCTCGCCGTCACCAGTTATCTGCAGCTCAAGGCTGACGCGGACGAGCTGAGGAAGGTGATGTTCTGGATGCTTGGCAGCGTGGCGGGCGCGCGATGGGAGCAGCTCCCCACGGTCGCGGTCGTCGTCGTGGCCTGCGCCCTCGGCCTGATGCTGTACGGCAGGCGGCTCAACGCCCTGGTCACCGGGGAGGAGTCGGCGACGGCCCTCGGGCTGGACGTCCGCCGCGCGCGCGTCGGGCTGCTGGCCGTCTCCTCCCTGCTCACCGGTGCGGTCGTGGCCGTCGCGGGCGGCATCGGGTTCGTCGGGCTGATGGTCCCCCACCTGGTACGGCTGGCCTTCGGCGCCGACCACCGCAGGCTGCTGCCGCTGGTGACACTGGTGGGGGCGATCTACATGGTGCTGGTAGACCTGCTGTCGAGAACCGTCGACCGTCCGGCCGAGTTGCCCCTCGGCATCTTCACCGCGGTGTTCGGCGCCCCATTCTTCGCCTGGCTGCTCCGCAGGGAGGAGGCATGAGGCTGCGGGTCGACGGTGTCTGCGTCAGACTCGGCGGGACTCCGATCCTGCACGAGGTCTCCCTCGCCGCGGAATCGGGCCAGGTCGTCGGGCTGGTCGGCCCGAACGGCAGCGGCAAGTCCACCCTCCTGCGCACGGTCTACCGCTCGCTGCGCCCCGAGTCGGGGGACGTGCGCCTCGATGGGCACGACGTGTGGGCCTGGCCGTCGCGCACGGCGGCCCGCCGGATCGCGGCCGTGCTCCAGGACGACGCCACCCCGCCGACCATGACCGTGGCCGAGGTGGTCGAGCTCGGCAGGACCCCGCACCACGGGCTGTTCGACCGGAACGGCCCGGGTGACCGGGCGGTGGTGCGGGAGGCGATGAAACGCGCCGGGGTCCTCGCCCTGGACGGGCGCCGCTTCGGGTCGTTGTCGGGTGGTGAGCGCCAGCGCGTTCAGCTCGCCCGCGCCCTCGCACAGGAGCCGCGGCTGCTCATCCTCGACGAGCCGACCAACCATCTCGACATCCGCGCCAGGTTCGAGCTGCTCGACCTCGTCAGGGACCTCGGCACGACCACGCTCGCCGTCATGCACGAGCTGGACCTGGCCGCACGGGTCTGCGACTCGCTCGTGGTCCTGCACGGCGGGCGGGTGGCCGCGGCGGGACCGGTCCTCGACGCCCTGACGCCGAAGGTACTGAGCCGCGTGTTCGGGGTGCGCGCCCGGGCGGCGCGCGACCCCGACGGGATCATCCGGATCACCTACGCCGCCGGCCCCCTGGCGGACGGCGGGCCGGTCGCCCCGCGGCCGTAGTCCCGCCAGGCCACGCACGCGACGGACGCCCTGGGCGCGGCCGTCGCGTGCGCGGGTCGAGGCCGCGCTTGTTCGGTGTGATTAGAACTCGACATTTCGGACACGGGTTGTGGTGTCGACCGTGAGAAAGGTGGACCCGATGAGTGAGCACGAGCGTTCCCGCAGGATTCCGGCGGCTCCGGACCTGGTCTTCGACCGGGCGAGCGACCTGGACCGGATCGATCGCTGGCTTCCCCAGGACCTGCACGTACGGCCGGACGATCCGCCCGCGGTGACGGTGCACGAGGACGAAACGGGACGCGACGCCCGTGCCCTGTTCCAGGCGGAGCGGGATCAGCTCCGGATGGAGTGGGGCACCCGCGACGACGACCGGTACGCGGGCTGGTTGCAGGTGGCGGGCATCTCCCCCGAGGAGAGCGAGGTGACCGTGCACCTGTCGTTCTTCGAGGAGGAGCGCCCGCCCTCCGACGAGGACATCGCCCGCGCGCTCGACGAGAGCCTGGAACGGCTCGCGGAACAGGTGAGGCAGACCACCTGAACGCCGCTGCGGAACGGCGCGGTTCGGCGGAGGGCGGACCGCGGGCCGCATCGGTGCCCGGCGGGTGGGAGTTTCCGGTTTTTGCCCGGTGGGTCCGCGCTGTCGTGTCGCCACGCGTGCCGGTTTCGGGCTTTGGGCCGCGCTCTTGCCGCCCGTCGCTCCTGGAAAGTTCGGATGGTGTCCACCGGGAGGCGGGTGATTTGTCGTTCTGATAATTCAATATGCTTTTTGGCTGGTGGTGGGCACTCTGTGAAAACCTCTCAAGGGGTTGAGGTCGCGGAGAGGTGGCCGGATCCTCGCTGTGGCCTGGGGATGACGTCTGTCGGCAGGTAGGGCTTCGTGTCGCTTTGGGGAAGAAGATGAAACAAATTATGTATGACAGAAATATCCTTTATTTACTAAGTCTCGATAAATGGTTATTTTGGGTGTTGGGCGGACTTACAGGGATGGAATCAGGGAGACGGGGCACATGGGGGAGTCCGGTGACCAGGGCGAATCCGGCGGCTTGACGTTCGGAACATCCGAGGTTCCAGCCATGACGGAGACCGGGCCGCCTGGCCGGGCGACCGGGCGGCGGACACCGCCTCAGACCGACCCGCGGGCTCAGTGACCGGCTGTGACGGCGCCGCCGTCCCGTGACGGGACGGATTCGTCCGAACGGCCCCGCGGCTTTCGTGTGCCGGGCGTGCCGGATCCGGTGACCGAACGCCGGGACGCCGGTCACCGGGGACCCGCCTGACGGACGGGCGGGAGGCGCTTCTCCCACGTGACGGACACGTGGGGGCACAGGCCCGATGACCTTCCCCGTGAAAGCCGGAGGGCGTGTGGCCGATGCGCGGAGGCCCTGGCCAGGCCGTCGAGTACGCGATTGTCGGTGCGGGGCGTTAGCGTTCCGCGCATCACCGTCACAGGTGCGCAACCCCTGTGCGCGTTGACGATCCGTGTGTGTCGAGAGGTGGGGACCGTTGGGTTGGCTGTCGGCGGGCGAGGGGTACGACGTCGCCCTTGTGGAGGGCAGGGTGGTGGCGAGGGCCACCACGGGCCGAGCGGCTGGACGGCAGTTGAAGTCACTGCCGAAACAGGTGCGGGAACACCCGGAGGCGGAACGGCTGCGCCGCTTCGCCGAGTGGCTCGACCGGCACGCGGCCGCCTGCCTGGCACAGGTGGACACCTGGATGGTGTCCTCCCTGCCCGTCCCCACAGGCCTGGTGGCCAGGGTCTGGCCTGATGAGGCATGGCAGTCGGTGCTCCGCGACCTCGTGGTGGTCGGCGACGATCCGGAGGAGGCGGGATTCCTGCGCGACGTCACCGCCTCGGGCGAGCTGCGGGTGGTGAACCTCGACGGCGAGACCGTCCGGTTGTCCCCGGTGACCGTCACCCTGCCGCATCCGGTTCTGCTGCCCGACCTGGAGGACCTGCGCGAGTTCGCCGCGGAGCTGGGGGTCGTTCAGCGTGTCGAGCAGATCCACCGCGCCACCTGGACGCGGCCGGTCGATCTCGCGGAGAAGAGCACGGAGATGACGGAGTTCGCCGGAGGGAGGTTCGCCTCCCGGTTCGGCCTCGCTGCCAGGGCGACATCTCTGGGCTACCGGGTTTCCGGAGGCTACGTCACCTGCGCGGTGCGCGACACGGGACACGCGGCCGAGGCGTCGGTGTGGATCGGTGAGCCCTACTGGGACGGGGAAACCGAGACGGGCAGCCTGACCTGGCACGACCGGGAGGGCAGACGGCTGCCCTTGCGCGAGGTCGGTCCCGTGGCCTGGTCCGAGGGGATGCGGATGGCGGCGGCCCTTTACGCGGGGCGAGCGGTCGAGGAAGGAGGGGACGCATGAGCGGCGCCACACTGTCAGCGGGCACCGGGGCGGAGCCACGGCCCCCGCAGGGGACGGAGGCCGGGATGCGGGAGCTGCTTGAGGCCGGGGCGGTCTTTCCGCCGGGCATCGAGGCCGGGGACGAGCGGGCTGTGCCGCTCACCGCGCGTGCCTACCGGCACCCGGGGCTTGAGGGGCGGGTAGTCGTCCGCCTGGTCGCGGAGGAGCTCGGGGCGGCCGAGGACGCGGCGGCCGGTTTCCTGGGCCTCGAGCCCGCGGACGAGCCGGTCATGGTCGGGCTGGGCATGAGACGCTCACTCGGCTTTCCCGAGTGGGTCCTGGTGCACCACCCTCGGGACGGCCACCACGCGCTGTCCATCGTGCCCGAGCTGGAGCGTACGGCCCGGCAGGCCAAGTCCAAGCCGAAGGCCGCCCTGGACGCCTACCTGCGCCTGGCCGCGCAGCTCGCCGGGTCGGTGCCGCACTTCCTGCCGACGTTCTTCGAGCAGGCGGGCCGGATGTTCCTCGCGGCGGACAACCCCACCTACGCGGCGCAGATGTTCACCCAGGCACGCAGGGCCGAGGCCGAGCACGGCCTGCGCGTCGACGAGGAACGCCTCGACGCGGTGTTCCTGGAGTTCGCGCTCGCCGGGGCGCTGCCGGTGAAGGCGCTGTCCGGATACGCCAGGGAACTGGCCGCCAGGGTGCCCGCCGACGAGGCGCTGCGCAGGTTCCGCGGACTGTGCGTGCGCCGTACCGCGGGAGGCCTGGCCCCCTCGGCGCAGATGGCCGGTGACCTGCGGCGGCTGGCCAAGGCCGCGGGCAGGGACACCGACGCGGAGGAGCAGGAGTACTTAGCCGAGCTGCTCGGCCTGCCCGCGACTGTCGGAGCGCCGCTCGGCTGGTGGAAGGCGCACCGCCCCGCCCTGGTCGCCCTGGGACTGCGGGACCCGGCCGTGCGCGGGACGCTGCTGAACCTCATGCCCCGCAAGGGCGAGAGCCAGATGCCCGCCTTCTGGCTCGACCTCCTTGAGGAGTCGGGGGCGACCGCGGGCCTGGGCGATGGAGAGGTCTCCGAGCGGGAGCGCCCCGCCGACGGCGTGGCGGGCTGGCTCGGGCGTTTCCAGCGGCTCTGGAGCCCTGGCTGGCAGGCGGAGCCGCGGCTCCCCGGCCTGTACACCCTGGTGGAGCGGGTGGCGGGGAGGCTGCGCGCCGAGCTGGCCGAGACAGGCGGAAACCTGACGATCAAGCCCGATGTCGACCTCCTCGATCTGCTGCTGACGTTGCGGGTGCCGGTCGCGGAGCCCGACGACGACACGCGGCTGCTGCTGGAGCCGTGGGCGCGGGGGGAGGGGCAGCGCGACCTGCTCGCCCTGGCCGCCGACCCGCGGTTCGCCGCGGCCTTCGACCGTGCCGCCGACCGGTTCGACGACGACGAGGACGGCAGGCTGGCCGTACGCCGCCTCGCGGCCTCTCCTGGCGGCAGGCCGATGCTGGCCGAGTGGATGAGGACGGTCGCCAGGCGCTCGTTCACCGCGGGTCTGCCGCAGCTGCCCGACGCCCTCAGACGGCTCACCTGGCTGCCCGCGGAGGCCCTGGTTCTCGCCGAGGAGGAGGTCACCGCGGTCGCGCGGGCTGACCTCGCCTCCGAACTCGCCAGGACACTGCGCGGCGGCCTCGTCGACGAGCTGGGCTGGCCCGCCTGGGAGGAGGCGGTCGCCGCGCTCGTCAGGCCGAAGGACCTCGACGAGATCGAGATCGCCGACGCCTGGCCGCACCTGGTCGTCTCCGGCCCGGCCCAGGCCAGGGTCATCGGTCTCGAGGGCACCGTGCTCGTCCACGACCTGCGCAGGCCGCCGAGCGAGGTCTACGGGGATCCCGGCTTCCACTACGTCGACGGCGAGCTGCTCGTCTACTGGAACGCCTACGGCACGGGTGACCAGCTCCGCGGCTACTGGCACTCCTCTGCGGGGTCGTTCCGGTCGCTGCAGGCGCTGGCCAGCACGTGGGCGCTGCGCAACGACACGGTGACCCTGCCGCTGCCCGGCGGCGGGCGGACCACGGGGGCGGGTGTCGTCCACCAGGGGGACACCGTCGTGCCCGCCAGGGCCAACCTGATCGGCGACGGTTCCTCGTTCTGGGTGTGGGACCAGCAGGGTGAAGGCTGGCGCGAGTACGACCCGGCCGGTGGGGCGTACGGCAGGCCGAGCACGCCGGGCTTCCTCGCGGATGCCCTGCGCTCCGCGCCGGCCGGAAGCACCTTCCAGGGCGGCTGGCTGCTGCCTCTTCCCTCCGGCGAGGCGACCCCGGCGGCCGTCCCGGTGGACGGCCTGCTCGGCTGGCGAGTCATCCGGCTGCCCGACGGGTCGTGGCGCGGTGAGGACCTTGCGGGACGCGCCGTCACCCTGCCAGGCGGCCAGGACGGGCCCGGCACGCCCGCGGGCGCCGTCACCTTCCCGGGAGACGACCGGCCGCGCGCCCTCGTCGAGGAGTACTCCCGGATCAAGCTGATCGACCCCGAAGGAGTCGTCGTCGCGACCGTCACCGCGGGGCGGGCGCCCGGGATGTTCGCCGCGGGCACCGCGATGCTCCCGCCGCTGCGATACTGGCGCTGCCTGCGTCCCCGAGACCCGGAAGGCTCCCTGGCGCTGCGCCGGATCGACGACGAGACGGCGGTCGCCCTGCTGAAGGCCGCCGTCTGCGTCGAGGGCGAGCGGTCCGTGCGGTCGGCGCAGCCCGGACAGCTCACCCATCCGTCCGCCGCGGCGCAGCACGCGCACCCCGCGCAGGGGGCGGGGCACGCACGATCCGCGCAGGACGAGCTGCAGTCACAGATCCGGACACTGCTGCCGCAGGTCAGGAACGAGGCCCTGATCGCCGGGATCGCCGGAGTGGCGCGCTTCGCCGCCGCCCAGCAGATCACCCTGGACGCCGTGGCGGCCAGGCTCGCCCACGCCCTGGCGGGAACCATGGAGGAGCAGCCGCTCTCCGGCCCCTCGGACCAGTTGCTCGCCCGCGCCTTCAGCGGCCTCGGTGTCTCGGGCCCCTGGTGGTACGGCTCGGGCTGCCACGACGCGTTCTGGCAGCTGAGGACGATCGGCCAGGCGCTGCGGACCGCGTCGGACACCGCGGTCTCCGGGGCGGTCGCCGTGAGGCGCGCGGCCTCCGATACGGCGCTTCGCCTCCACTTCGACGGGCCGAGGTTGCCGGACACCTCCCTCAGATGGGAGCCCCTGCTCGACCGGTGCGCCGCGGTCGCCTACCGCGCCGCGTCCGCGGCGTTCGATCCCGAGCACACGGAGGCGCTGCGCGCACTGCTCAACGAGATCGACGCGCTCGGGCTCGACTCGGCCGCCGAGCCCGCCTCATGGCGCCGCTTCTCGCTGTACCTCGAGGAGAGCTGGCTCGTCGACGCGACGGGAAGCAGGCGGGAAGGCACCTGGTGCGGAGTGCTCCCGCTGCCGGGCGGCGCTTTCATCGCCTTCCAGGACAGCTCCATCGAGAACGGCGGATGCCGTTTCACTGCGCTCTTCCACGATCCGGCTGGTCGCTTCGAAGTCCCGCCCCCCTACACCGTGCACGGCTCAGGCCCGGTCGGTGAGGACCGCGGGAGCGGCTGGCTCAAGGAGTTCCTTGCGCTGTGGTCGGCACGCGGCCCCGCGCCCTGGCGCCCCGAGGCGGCGGAGGAGTTCGCGCGGCTCACCGGGGTGACCCTGACGACGGCCCGGCTGGTCGTTGCGGGCCTGCCGTACGTGGACAGCCACGACCGCGCCTTCCTGCCGGCCGCCTCACGGGCCGTGCTCGGACTGAAGGCGGCGGACGCCGTCGTCGCCAGAGACGAGCTGCGCGAGATGGGCGCCGAGGTCAGGAGGCAGGTCGTCGCGGCGTTGCTGCCCGCGAACCCGGCCGCACTGTGGGCGGACGGCCCGGACATCGCCGCCGCGGCCGAGGTGTGGAACACCAGGGTGGGCAGGCGGGCCGCCGTTCCCGAGTGGATCGTCTCCGAGGCGTCCCGCGCGGTGCGGACGGCGTGGGAGCCGAGCCGGGTGCTTCCGGCCCTGCTCGACCCGGCCTCCGCACCGGAGCTGAGCGGCGACCTGCACTGGAGGGTCCATCGCGACCGCGTCTCCCCGGTCGAGGAAGGTGCCGCGGGGTTCACGGAGTCCACGCTGGTCAGCGCCATCGCCGTGACCGCCTGGCTCGCCCACAGGCTGCCCGTGGGAGACCCGGTCAGAGCCGTTTTGCCCGCGGCGCTGGCCGCGGTCAGGAACCGGCTGGCCAACCCCGACCTGATGCTCAGCCTGGGCCGTTACGTCAACCTCCCCGGTTTCAGAAAGGTCGCGGGAACGCCCAGCGAGGTTGCGGACGGATGGGAGCGCTACGGCGCCGTGATCATGGCCACCCATGACAACCAGCCTGCACCGGGCATTCGGATGGCCCTGCTGGACGCCTCGGGGGACGACCCCTACCTGCCCGCCCTGCGGGCCCTCGCCGGGGACGCGGGGGCGCCCTTCCCGGTCGAGCTGGCGCTGCGCGCCGCCCGCGACCCGCGTTTCGAGGCGCTCCTCGCCGACCCCGGTGACCCCGTCGCGGGGGAGCGGGCGGCCGACGGCACCTGGTGGCCGCAGGATCCCACCCGGTCCGTGCCCGAGCTGGTCTCCCAGGCGGCGGAGGAGTACGGCCTCGGCCGCGACGCCGCCGCGCTCTACCTGGCCCTGCTGGCGATGCCGGATCCCACCGACAAGAACGTCGCTCGATGGACCTCCTGGAAGCCCGCCCGGCTTAAGGCGGCCCGCGCCGAGCTGGCCGTCACGGACCTGGTGGTCGAGGCCAGCCGCGCCAGGGCGGGACGGTCGCTGTTCCTGCCGGGAGGCTGGGTCGACCTCAAGACGCCGCGCCTTCCGTTCGAGCAGTGGAAGGCCCCGCTGTACGACCTGATCAGCGGGGAGACCGCGCAGCTGGGGGTGATCGTGCCCGCCGAACCCGCCGCCGCCCTCTACGCCAGAGCGTGGCGACGTGTCCGTGACGGCGACATCCCCCGTTTCGAGGAGCTTCGAATACGGCGTGGCAGGCGCCGCTGAGGCTGCCGGTTCACCGCTCGTTCTGTCTCCTCAGGTGCGCTCCCGCTCCTGCGGGTTCTCTCCGTTCCCCGCCTCTGGTGGTTTCTCCGGCCACCGGCAGGCATGACTCACCGGCACGATCCAGCCGGCACGCCCGGACCCGTCTCGCGGCGGGGCCGGGCGGCCCGAGACATGAAGGACTTCCCTCCATGACCACGACGCGACAGGTGGCGCCCCCCGGGGTCCCTTCCAACAGGCAGGTGCAGCCCGCCGAGGAACGGCACGCCGCCGAGCTCGCCTTTCTCGCAGCTCACGACGACGGTCCCCGGCCGCCGGGCTGGGCGCTGACCCCGCGGGCGGTGGTCACCTTCGTCTGCGGCAGCGGTGACGAACCCCTGGAGCTGCCCAAGGACCGGCGTACGCCCGGCGCCGACGGTCTCGAGCCACCGGCCAAGCTCGTGGTGGCCCCCAAGTTCGTCGGTGAGCGCGCCCTGGTCGAGCGCTGCGTGGTCACTCTCGCCGGTGAGCGCGGCCTGTTGCTGGTCGGCGAGCCCGGTACCGCCAAGTCGATGCTTTCCGAGCTGCTCGCCGCCGCGGTCTGCGGCACGAGCGCGCTCACCGTGCAGGGCACCGCCGGGACCACGGAGGACGCCTTCCGCTACGGCTGGAACTACGCCCTTCTGCTCGCGCAGGGACCGAGTTCCCAGGCGCTGGTCGACTCCCCGGTGCTGACCGCCATGCGCACGGGGCGCGTCGCCAGGGTCGAGGAGATCACCCGTTGCCTACCCGAGGTGCAGGACGCCCTGGTGTCCATCCTGTCCGACCGGCGCGTCAGCGTGCCCGAGCTCGCGGGTGCCGAGGACGCACTGGTGGCCGCCGCCCCCGGTTTCACCGTGATCGCCACGGCCAACCTGCGAGACAGAGGTGTCTCCGAGATGTCGGCGGCGCTCAAGCGCCGGTTCAATTTCGAGACCGTCCATCCCATCGCCGACCACGCGGCCGAGACCGCACTGGTGCGCAGCCAGGCCACGGCCGTGGTGCAGCGGGCCGGTGCCGCCTTCGGCGTGGACGACGCGGTGCTGGACGCGCTGGTCACCGTCTTCCGCGATCTGCGCTCCGGCCGTTCGGCCGAGGGCTGGGACGTGGAGCGGCCGGGAACGGTGATGTCGACGGCCGAGGCGGTGCAGGTCGCGGCGTCCCTCGGGGTGGCCGTGGCCTACCTGCCTGCCGGGGACGTCCTTGACCTGATGCCGGGGCACCTGCTTGGCGTGGTCCACAAGGACGATCCGGCCGACCACTCGCGGCTGCTCGGCTATTGGGACGGCCCGGTGCGGCGCCGCGCCGAGGACGGCTCCGCGATGTGGCGCCGTCTCTGGGACCTGCGGGAGAACCTGCGTTGACCGGCGGCGGGGAAGCGGGGAAAAGCACTGGCCGGGCGGGGGACAGGCGGCACGTGGCCGCTCAGGACGCGGCGCCCGGGGAGGCGGGGGGGCGGAGGGCGGTTGCCCGGGACGCGGATGTCCGGAGTGCGGACGTCGGCGACCCGCGGAACGCGGTCGACGCCCTGGCCGCCTCCGCCTCGCCGTACCTCCTGGGGGTGCGTCACCACAGCCCCGCGCTGGCGGTGGCCGTTCCGGCGCTGCTGGACGCCGCCGGAGCGGAGGTGGTCTGCGTGGAACTGCCCGCCGACTTCCAACCGTGGCTCGTTCACCTGGCGGATCCGGCCACCGTCGCGCCGGTGGCCCTCGCCGGGACCGGGGAGGACGGCAGACTCGGGTTCTACCCTTTCGCGGACTTCTCACCGGAGCTGGCCGCCATCCGCTGGGCCAGGGAACGCGGGGCCGAGGTGCTCTGCTGCGACCTGCCGCTTTCGGCCCCGGCCATGTCGGAGGGAGGGGCGGCCCGGATCTCTTCGCCCAGGCCGGAGCCGTCGCCGGCAGGCCGTTCCCGCGCGAACCCGGCTCAGCCCGAACCGGTTCCCGCAAGCCGGCCTCGGAGCGAGGAGGCTCGTACGGAGCGGTTTCCTGGGGATCCCGGCCAGGGGGGACAGCCTCACGGGGGTGATGGTCAGGCGGACCGGCGGGCCGGTGCGGAGACCCCAGCGGGGAGCGCCTTCGCCGACGGGCTCACCGCCTCCTGTACCGGCAGGGACGGGGACGACATGTGGGATCGCGCCGTCGAGGTGCTCGCTCCCGGATGCCCGCCCGAGGCGGTGCGCAGGGCCGCGCTCGGGGTTGGCTGGGCACTGCGTCAGGACGCGGAGGCCTCGGGCGGCGTGCCCTCAGGGGACCTGGCCCGTGAAGCGCACATGCGCGAGGTGCTCGCCGGAGCCGTGGCCCGTGGCCTCCGGGTCGCCGCGGTGGTCGGAGCGTTTCACGCTCCCGCGCTGGTCCTCGCGCCCGCGCCGGGCACCGGTGCGTCCGCCGAGGAGACTCCCGTTCTCGCGCGGTCCTCCGCTCCCGGACCGGTCCGCGCGCCGGAGCACGACGTCGGCGCGTCCGCCGGACAGCCGCCCGCTTCCGTCTCTCCGGCCGCCGCCCCCGTTTCTCCTCCCGCACCCGCTCCCACGGCCTCCGTCCCGTCCGCCACGTCGCTCGTCCCGTACGCCTTCGACCTGCTCGACTCCCGCTCGGGATATCCGGCGGGCATCCGGGATCCGCGCTGGCAGCAGGCGGTTTTCATGGCCGCGGGCGATCCCGGCGAGGTCAGGGACGCCGCGGCCCGCGCGATCACTAGTGTGTGCAGGAACATGCGCGAGGCCGGGCACACCGCGGGTACCGGGGAGGCTGTGGAGACGCTGCGGCTCGCCTGCGATCTGGCTCGCCTGCGAGGGCTGCCCGCACCGGGCCGGGGCGAGTTGCTTGAGGCGGTGACCAGCGTGCTCGGCCAGGGCGAGCCGCTGGGACGGGGCAGGGCACTCGCCCGTGCCCTCGAAGCGGTTCTCGTCGGCGCCGATCGCGGCAGGACCGCGCCCGGCACGCCTCGTTCCGGGCTCGGCCCCGCGGTGGAAGCCGAGCTGGCGGCGTTGCGGTTGCCCTGCCCGGACAATCCCGACTCCCGGGAGATCCGTCTCGACCCGCTTCGCTCAGATCTGGACAGCCGCCGCGAGATCCTGCTGCAACGTCTGCTGGTGTGCGGCGTCGGGTACGGCAAGCAGATCGAGGTCACCGGAACGGGGGACGCGTCCGCGCTCACCACCCGCTGGCGGCTCTCGTGGACTCCTTCCGTCGCGGCTCTCCTCGACCTGGCGGGCATTCGCGGTGTCACCGCCGCGCTGGCGGCGGCCGGGACTCTGCGCGAGACCTTCCGCCGCGAGTCCGCGGAGGGCGGCCCGACCTGTGAGCTGATCCTCGCGAGCCTGCGCGCCGCGGCCGTTTGCGATCTGCCCGACCTCGTCGCCGACCGTCTCGCGGACGCCGCTACCGTGCTTCCCGCGACCGCGGGACTCCCCGACCTGCTGCGGGCGCTCGACCTGCTGGAGGCGCTGCGGAGAAAGCACCTTCCCGGCACCACGCGGGAAAGCAGGGACCAGGCGGCCGAGTTGGCCACGACCTTGCTGGACGCGGCCGTCCGCGCGCTGCCCGGCCTGGTCGGCAGCGACCGGCACGAGGACGCCGCGGCCCTGGTCGCGCTCGTCACCCGGGCGGGTGAACACCGCCTGGGCCTGCGCATGGACGACATGCTCGGTGTTCTCGCGCGCACGGGTTCCCCGCTCATGCAGGGAGCCGCGCTCGCGGCGCGAGTCCTACTCGACCTGGACGAACCGCACACCCTCGGCGCCCGCGCCGCCGGATGGATCGACACCGCGACCGGCCCCGATGGGCGCCACCGCCTGTCTCGCCTGCTCGCCGGTCTGCTCACCGCGGTGGGCCCGCTCCTGCAGTCGGCCACGGCGGCGTTCGAGCCGATGCTCGACCGCGTCGACGGCCTCACCGACCGGGATTTCCTGGACCGGTTGCCCGCGCTACGCGGTGGCTTCGACACACTCACCCCCGCGGGCCGAGACCGGTTGCTCCGGGTCGTGATCGACCGTCTCGGCGACCGGCTCGACCTGGCGCTGAGCGCGCCGCCGGAGCTGCTGGCCCTGTGGGCCGCGGCGGACGCCGCGGGGCTGGCCACCCTGGAGGCCCTGGGCGTTCCCGTCTTGGAACTTCTTCACCCCCTGCCCGGGCCGGGCCAGGCGCCCGGGACATCCGAGCCGTCTGTTTCATCCGGGCCGGTGGAAAACCTCGACCCTCTGGAGGAGCTCGTTCCGATCCGCCGGAGCGCGCAGCGGGAGGTGAAGCAGGAGAGGACCCCCGCGCGGCGGCTCACCCCCGCCGACCGGTGGCGTCTGCTGCTCGGCAGGGAGACCGAACGGCTGCCCGCCGATGTCCGTCGTTACGCGTACGCCCTGGACGAGTTGTACGGAACGGGACGGGGAGAGGGGGCGACCGACCTCGCGCCGGGACAGGGAAGCGGCGACGGCGGCGGCCAGGGAGCCTCCTTCCCCAGTGCCCGCGAGTGGGCCGTCGAGCTCGACGCCCTGTTCGGGGCGGAGGTGCGCGAGGAGGTGCTGGCCAGGGCGGCGGGCGAGGGGCGGACCGATGTGCTGGCCGTACTCGACCCGGAGGCGGTGCGTCCGTCGGTCGAGCTGCTGGCCTCGGTCCTGTCGCTGGCGGGCGGGCTGCCGGAGCAGCAGCTCTCCCGGCTGCGGCCCCTGGTGCGGCGCCTGGTCGCCGAACTGGCTCGCGAACTCGCGACCCGGCTGCGTCCCGCGCTGACCGGGCTGGCGACGCCGCGCCCGACCCGCCGCCGTGGCGGCAGGCTCAACCTGCCCGCCACCCTGAGGGCCAACCTGGCGCACACGCGCAGGACCGGCGACGGAAGGTTTCTCGTCGTCCCCGAGCGACCGCTCTTCGAGACCTCGGTCCGCAAGGAGGCCGACTGGCGGCTGATCTTCGTGGTCGACGTGTCCGGTTCGATGGAGGCCTCGGTGATCTGGTCCGCGCTGACCGCGGCCGTCCTCGGGGGCGTGCCGACGCTCTCGACCCACTTCCTCGCCTTCTCCACCCAGGTGATCGACCTGACCGACCGAGTCGTCGACCCGCTTTCCCTGCTGCTCGAGGTCCAGGTCGGCGGCGGCACCCACATCGCCGCCGGGCTCGCCCACGCGCGGTCCCTGGTCGCCGTGCCCAGCCGTACGCTCGTCGTCGTGGTCAGCGACTTCGAGGAGGGCTACCCGATCGGGGGGCTGCTCGGTGAGGTCCGTTCCCTCGTCTCCTCCGGCGTCCACCTACTGGGCTGCGCCGCCCTGGACGACACGGGGGCGCCACGCTACTCGGTGCCCGTCGCCCAGCAGCTCGTGGCGGCAGGCATGCCCGTCGCCGCGCTCAGCCCCCTCGCCCTCGCCCGCTGGGTGGGCGACCGCCTTCGAGGAGAAGCCCGGTGAATCCCCCCGCCACGCAGTTGCCGCCGGTGGAGCCGCATGTGACCGCCGCGGCGGTTGAGGACCTCACGCCCCGGCTGCGCAAGAAGCTGGACGCGGCGATCGAACGCTGCGCCACCCTGCCCGTCGTCGCCGACGGGCGGACCGTCTCCGTCAACTGGGGCGAAGACGCGATGGTCACCCTCACCCCTGGGCGGTCGGGTACGGTCGCCGACTCCGATGCGGCGGTGTGCAGCTGTCTGCTGGCGCCGCGCTGCCTGCATCGCGCGGCGGTTCTCACCGCCTGCCCGGTCGCGGACACCGGTGGTGCCGTCGATACCGGCGTCGACGCCGACACTGACGTCGACGGTGCCGCTGGCGTCAGTGTCGGCGTCGCCAGTGCCGCCGCCGGTGACGCGAGCACGATCCGGGACGATGACACGGGCACGGGCACGGACACGGACACGGCCCAGGACGGGCAGGCATCCGCGGACGTGACCGCGGGGAAGGGGCCCACCGCCGGGCAGGTGGCCGCCGCAGCGGAGTTGTGGGGCGCCGCCGCGGCCGTGCTCGTCGCCGGGGTGCCCGGGGCGGGCGCGGTGCTCCAGGCCGAGCTGCTCCGCGCGGCGCACACCGTTCGCCTCGCCGGCCTGCCCAGGGCGGAGGCCGCCGCCTTACGGGTCGTCCGTGACCTGCGGGCCGCCCGTGCGCGCCATGACGGCCACCGCCTCGCGGACCTGGCCTCCGCGCTTCGCGACCTCCTGCTGACCGCGGGCAGGCTCGCGGCGGCCGACCCCGACCCGGCCCTGGTGGGGACCGCGCGCCGCGCGTACCGGCAGGGCGAGGGTTTGCGCGTCCACGGGGTCTGCCGGGAACCGGTGATCAGCGCGACCGGCTACGGCGGAGTGGTCACGCACCTCGTCACGGAGGACGGGCGCTGGTTCTCCGTCGCCGACGTCAAGCCGGGAGGACCCGCCCGTGCCAAAGGCGCGGGCACGGCCACGGTCGCGCTCGGCGCCGCCGCTCTGAACCATGCCCAGCTGGCCCGTGGCGGACTGCTGATCTCCGGCGTGACGGTCTCCCCCGAGGGACGTCTCGGAGCAGGCCGGGGCGTGCGGGCCACCCCCGTCGCCGGCCTGCCCTGGTCGCAGGGCCCGCTGGCCGCGCTGTTCGCCGGCACCCTCGCCCAGGCCGCCGACACGAGGCTGTCCGGGAGCACCTGGAGCGATCCGCAGGCGGAGGAGGAGACGAACCGGCCGGTCGGATGCGATCTGGTGATCGTTGGAGCGGAGGGAGACCGGTTGCTCGCCCGTGAGCTACCGCCCGCGAGTTCGGAGGTGGGCGAGGCACAGAGTGGCGGCGCGGTCGCTCCGCGAGGGCCGCTGATCCGGCTCGTGCCCGCCAGTTCCCACCCCGACCTGGCCCACGTCGCCAACCTGCGGCAGCTCGCGTCCCGTCCCGGGCTGCGGGTGCGGGTGCTCGGGCGGCTCGACCCCGACAGGGCGGCCACCATGCGCCCGCTGGCGGTCGGACCGGTCCCCGGCGCGGAGCCGACGCTTCGCCTGCCCCCGGAGTGGCTGGACCGCGCCGACCTCGGATACGACCGCCTGCGAGGTTCCCATCTCCCGCCTCGCGACGCCTCCCCCCCGAGCCAGGGCAGGCAGGACGACGGAGGAGGCGTCGGAGAGGGCACGGGACGGGGCGTCGCGGGAGAGGTGTCCGGCACCGACCCGGTGACCGGCTCGCCGCTCTGGCGGGTGCGCCGTCTGGTCGAGCTGGCCGTCTCCGGCGGCAGGCGGGCCGTCGCGGAGGCCGCCAGGGGCGGTGACTCCCTCGCCCAGCGGGCACCGCTCCGCCAGGCGGGGTTCGGGACCGCCGCCGAACTGGTCGTCGTGCTCGCCGCCGAGGCCGACCGGCACGCCCGTGACGTGTTCGGCCGTCTGGTGGACAGCGGAGGCGACCGTTACGCCTGGGCGTGGCTCGCCGCCGCCGTCCATCTCACGGCCACGGAACGGGAACTGGTCAGGGCCTCCTGGCACGGGAGCCACTCCTTGTGAGATCCGCTCCCGTCGAAGGCGGCATGCCGGTGACGACGACGGGCCAAGATCACGGGGAGGCGCTCCCGCACATCCTCACCGTCAGGCGAGCAGGTCGGCCAGGCGGAGGTCGGCCAGCTCGGGGGCGTCCTGAGGCAGGAGCCTCAGTGCCGCCGCCTCCTCCAGCGACCGCTCCTGGCCGGGAACCGCCCCGAGACGCCTGACCTCGTCGATCTCCCCGGCGATCAGCCTGGCCACCCGTTTCCTGTCCAGCGGGGTCAGGTCGGGCGAGCACCAGGCCCGCACCACGGCGTCCGAGCGCAGGTCCCTGAACGTCTGGGTCTCCCCGCGCCTGAGATACTCCTCTCCGGCCCGGTCGATCAGCTGGGCCAGCTCGGGGAAGCGCCAGTCGTCCCGCTCCGTCCGGCACTCGATCCGCAGCACCAGGAAGTCGGCCCCGGTGGGAGGCCTGCCGTCCACGCGCAGCCTGCCGTCCTCGATCGACAGCGTTCCCGGCGGCCGGGGGGAGTCGATCACCACCAGGTGCCCGGCGCGCATGGCCCTGCCGCCCGCGCCGGGGGCACCGGGCACCGGCGCGACCATCGTCCGGTGCACTCCCAGGACCGGCTGCTCGCCCAGGTCGCCCAGAATCCGGTCGATGCCCTCCGACACCTTGGTCGCGACGTTCGCCGCGGCGGCCAGCGGCGGTGCGACGAGTCCGGCCAGCCCCCCGACGATCTGTACGGCGGTGCCGAGCGGTCCCCTCCCAGAAACGCGGTACAGGCCGGCCTGAACGGTCACCGTGCCGCCGCCGTACGGCAGCAGCGGCGTGATCGGCTCGTCGAGCGTCACGCCGGGGGCGAGCCAGGCGGCCTGCCCACCCATCGTGGTGAACGCCAGCGGCTCCCCGCCGAGGAAGGAGAGCGAGACCCCGCCGTGCAGCGCGGGATACTGGTCGGCCGCCCAGCTCCGCCGGTCGGCCAGGAAGCCCTCGGCGACGAACAGCCGGAGATACCCCTCGTACGGCGCGAGCGCGACCGCGCCCTCGTCCGGCACGAAGTCGACGGTGACGTGCTCGGAGGCGGCGTGGAACCAGGACTCGATCCGCTGCCACATGGTCATGCGCGGGGATCCTCTCTGGGGGTGGTCGGCAGGAACAGGATCACGTCGAAGGCGGCTTCTTCTCCGCTTCCGAGGTTCCTGATGAGTGTCTTCAGGGCGTTCTGAAGTTCCAGCAGGCGCCATGGTGATGGCGGACGGCGATGACCGGAGACCATGGCCCGCACCAGGCGCGCCGCGTCCCCGGCGGCCTCGTCGGGCAACGGCGGGATGACGAGCACGGCACCGGCACCGGCGTCCACCAGCTCCCTGGCCATGGCCGCGAACCCGCCGCGTTGCTCGTCGAGTGGCGTCGGCGGCCCATCGACGGGATCGGCCTGCAGGATGATCAGGGCTCTCGCCTTCGGGGTCAGCGACGCCTGGCTCAGGAGTTCGGAGCGGGGACTCTCGGATTGACCGGGGCCGTCTTCTGTGGTGAGGCGGAGCCGCGGTCCCGCGCTCGTCGTCACCACCGTGCCGGCGACGTGGAGCACGGGCCGCGGCTCGTCTTCCGCCTCGCCGGGCACCGGCCCGGTGAACGAGAGGAAGTGCTGGGAGCGCTTCCCCGCCTCGTCGAGTACCGACTCGGTGAGCGTGGGGAAGTACCCCAGGTACTCCGTGTTCGCGTCCGCCGACCAGTTCCGGTGCGTTTCCTCCAGGGGAGGTGAGGAGACGCCGCGGAAGACACGTGCGCCGTCGCGGAGGAAGCGTGACTCCCATCGGAGGTGGTCGAGCGAGGCGGGGAGTTTCAGCCGGACCAGGGCGGCGGACCGGAAGGCACGCGGTGCGTCGTGGCCGAAGAGCTCCTCCGTCGAGCCGTTCCACGTGGTGACGTAGGTGTCGCGGCCGGGCCGGTCACCGGACACGTCGGTCCAGCCAGGTCTCCGGTTCCATACGGAACGACGACTGCTGAAGCGGACCGTCATTTCTTCCCCGGCGGTTTCCGCCCCCGGGCGGACAGCCTCGACGGTGACCAGGCAGGGGGCCGCCACGTCCAGGACGAAGGACAGGCCTCCCAGCAGCCGCCCGTCCCAGGAAGACAGAAGGAGGGCGGCCGCGATGCCGAGCGGTGTCGCACCGAACAGGCCGCGCACGACGGGCGGGAGGTTCTCCCCGACGGGCAGCCAGGGTACGACGCTCAGGAGCAGCAGCACCGCGACGGCCGTCCATCTCGTGGCCACGAAGGACATCACGGTCATGAGGAACGTCCGGCGGCGCTCGTGGGCGAGATCGGTCGCGTCCGGATGCTCCGAGGGGACGGGGTCCAGGGCCAGCTCGGGGAGTGCGGAGCTGGTCGCGTCCGGGTCCTCGAGGAGTCCGCGCAGGTAGGCGACCCTCTCCGGCCATCCGGAATCGTGGCGGGGATCGATCAGATCGAGGGGGAGCGCCGCGAGGACGTCGGCGGGCGGGCGTGTCCGCGGGCCATCCGCGCGGATCCGCGTCAGAAGGGCCAAGATCCGGGCCTGGAGCGCGCTCCGCGGATCGTGCGCCTCCTCAAGCAGGGGCGCCGCCTCCTCCAGCATCGGACGCGCGAGGTACGGCAGCCGCAGAGCGAGCGTCTCGGCCCTCGCGAGCAGAGCCCTGCCCCTGCCCCCGGGACCGGGAGCCGGAAGCGTCGCCTGGAGCGGGCCGGGCGGCCGGGGGGCGGCCATGTCCTCCAGCGTGATTCCGTGGTACCGGGCGTACTCCTCGCGGGCGGACAGGGTCAGCCGCCAGGGAATCCCGGGTTCCGGCACGGACGGCGGCTCCCAGGGAGACCGGTTCTCGGAGAGGGAGCGCCGGTCCTGGCATTGCCACCAGCCGTACCAGCTTCCTGCCTCCTCCGGTGAGGAGGGCTGCGCCCCGGTCACGAGGGTCAGGGTGATCCACGCCTCGGCCCGCACCAGAGGCGTCCCGGAGGCCCTCAGCGTGGTCAGCTCGGGATAGAGACCGAGTGACCTGGTGTGACGGCAGATCCGGATCAGCGCGAGCTGGCACTGTTCCACGGTGTCCGGGTCGTCCCCGGCCGCGACCGCCGCCTCGACGCGGTCGCGCAGCAGCGCCGCCGCCTTCGCCGGCTCATCGTGCGCCAGCCACGTCTCGGCCAGCTCGACCACCAGTGGCCGCACCTGATGATGCAGCCACGCCGACGGGCATCTGGCCGAGGAGTACTCGTCGCGAAGCCTCAGCACGTCCAGGATGTACGGGTCGAGCGGCCGCCCGCCGTTGTGGACCCGCACGTGCCACGCGATCAGCCGCTCCATGTCGATGTCGTCGATCGGCACGGAGGACGCGTGCCAGGGCGCCTGGAGGTCCTGCTGCTCCCGCTGTCCCGCCGTGACCAGGTGCCGGACGAGCAGGCAGCGCGCGTCGAGGCGCCGGGGAGCGCGCCAGTCGGCCCAGGCGCGCGCGGGCGTGTCTCCGGCTGAGGCGGTGGCAACCAGGGTTATGTGCAGCGCGGACGCCTCGGCGTCCCCGGCGTCCTCGATTTCCCGTAGGGCGGGCCGCACGGAGCCCGGCACGGCCGAAGAGAACGCGTCCGCGGCCAGCCGCTCGGCGGCGCCGGGATCGCCGTGATGCATGGCCAGCAGGGCCCGCTGGGCGGACATCGCCGCGACGACCCGGCGATCGGTCCACACGCGCGCCGAGTCGTCCTGGTCGCCGCTGACCGGCAAGGAACCGTCTGGCCCCAGCCCTGTGACGAAGTCCCCGTTGATCGCCAGCAGGTCCTCGTCGCGCAGGAGGGACCAGTCGCCGTGCTGCATCCATCCGTCGATCGCGGCGACGACCGATCCGGCGGGAGCCGTACCGCGGGCCACGATGCCGGGCAGGGCGGCGCCGAGCGCCACCTCCGCTCCGGCCGCCGCCAGGCCGAGGAGGGCGCGGTCGGCGAGCGCGCCCGCCGTGGCGGGATCGGGGTGCCTGGGCGCGTGCTTGCCGACGTCCCGCCACAGCTCGGCGACGCCTCCGGTCCCGGTGTGGACGCGGGAGGCCGCCTGCGTGGCGAGGATCGCGGCCAGGATCGTCGGCCCCGACTCCCCGGCCCGCAGCATTTCCTCCGCCGCGGCGCGCACCGCGACCTGTCCCGCCCACGGCCAGGCCTCCTCCTCGACGGTCCGGTCCTCGATCCGCCGCCAGAACTCCGCCGCCTCCTCCGGCGGCAGCAGGCGCACCGCGGCCACCACGGTCGCCGTCGAGACGTCCGCCAGGAGGGGTGTCCCGTCGATGGCGGAGGCGGCGTCTCGGCCGAGTTGTTCCGGCCTGAGCGGGAACCTGTCGGGGGCCGCCGACGTCACATGGAGCAGGCGTGTCCTGACCTGCTCGTCCAGCTCGACCACCCAGGGCCGCGCGTCCGCCCCCGTCTCGGTGACACGCGTCCACTCCTGGGCGGCGAGGCCGTCGAAGACCTGGTCGGGGTCGAGACCCATGCGGAGCAACGTGGGACGCACCTGCGCCCGGTCGAACCGGCCGAGCTCGGCGGCGACCGCCAAGGCGCGGGTCACCCCCTGGTCGGCGAGGCGGCCGATGATCCGGTGCTCCACATAGGGGTCGCCGGTCGCCTGCCGGAGCCGTAGGGGATCGAGTCCGGGATCGCTCAGCGTCCACTCGGCGTACGCGGCCAGGTCGAAGGGGTTGAAGGCGTCCCCGTCCGCGGCCCGGTCGAGTACGGCGGGCCTGAGCCGCTCGGGCACCCCGCGCTCCGACAGGTAGTCCGCCGCCTCCCGAGAGGTGAACCCGCGCGTCCTGACCACCCGCACGTATGACCGGGGCAGCAGCCGGGGACCCGCGGACGCCTCGGCCACCTCGGCGGCGCCTGAGGGCATGGCCAGCCATCGCCGCCCGGCCAGCAGGACCCGGATCGACGGGGCCCGCTCGCGCAGGCGCTCCAGGAGGTCGAACGTCATGTCGATCGCCGGTGCGGGCGCCCGGGGAGGGTACAGCTTGGCCAGTTCCTCACAGGTGTCCAGGACCAGCACCACCGGCGAGGGAAGCATCCTGACAAAACGGGCGAAGGTCTCCAGCACCTGATCCAGTAGAGGGGCCGCGCGCCCGGACAGACGCCTGCCGCGTGTCAGCTCCTCGTGTAACCCGGTGACGGCGTCGACGAACCTGCGGTGCGCGCTCTCGGCGTCCCTGCCGGTGCCGAACCCCAGCAACTCCTCCGCGAGGGCGAGGAGGATCTCGCCGGGACGGTCCTCAGGGTAGCGGGGGTCCAGATGGTCGAAGTCGACCCTGGCCACCGGGATCTGCGGCAGGCCCCGGTCGCGGGCGTAGCGGCCGGAGGCCAGGTAGCGGACGACCATCGTCTTGCCCGCCCCACCGGAACCGAGCAGGTGCAGCGCCCACCTGGACGGGTTGTCGCCGCGCGCTTCCCCGAGGGGAACCTCTCCCGGCGGGCCTTCGCCGAGCAGGTCGCCGAGGGCGTCCTCGATGTTCGCGCGGGACAGGTAGTGACGCAGGAAACGGGCGTCCTCCGCCTCGCGCGTCGCGCGGTCGACCCGGCGGCGGGCCCGCCGCGCGGCGCCCACGAGGGGGTCGCCGAGGACCTCGCCGAGCATTCGCACGGTCGCGACCAGCTGGGCGGCCTCGCTCAGCGCGCCCGCCTCGACCAGGCCGGACACGTCGTCCATGAGCATGCCGCCCGAGCGGTCCACACGGTACGCCGTGGCGGCGCGGTGCCAGTCCCGCAGCTCGGCGAGTCCCTTCGTCAGCGACACCAGCTCCTGGGTCACCTCCTCCAGCCGCCGCCCGTGCGCCTGGCGCAGGTGGTCGCCGAGCTCGGCCCGTCTGCTCGCGCGAACCCAGAACGCGTTGTCCCCGGTCAGCAGGGGGCGAGACTCGACCAGTCCGAGGTCGTCCAGGGCGTCGAGGAACCCGGCCAGCTCGTCCCGGGGGACGAGCGAGAGCCGTACGGCCAGCTCGGTGGTCCACTCGGGCAGCAGCACGAGCTTGGCGAGCCTGGCCGGGTCGAAACGGCCGAACTCCTCCGCCCGCCACGCGGCGCCGCGGCGTTGCAGCTCCGCGTGGAGCTCGGCGGGGGTCACGGTTCGTGCCTCAGGCCGTGCACGCGGGCGTACGCGCTCCACCCCTCGGTGTCGTCGTGGCTGAGGAACACCCTGTGCAGGGCCAGGAGCTGCGCCATCCGGTACAGCTCGGTCTTGATCAGGCCCGGACGTCCCTCGAGGTGGAGCCGGAAGCTCTCCCTGAGCACCACCGGGTCGCTGTCCGGCGCGGCGTAGTAGGCGAGGCGGAACGCGTCCTTGGGGTGCCACGGCTGCATCAGCACCCATTGGAAGCCGAGCGACGCCTCCTCGTCGGACAGCGGTTCGAGGTCGTGGAAGGCGCACCACGGCATTCCGGCCTTCTCCTCGCGGAAGTTGCGCAGCGGCGAACACTCGCCGAGAGCCGCGGTCACGACCACGGGGGCGGGCCTGGCGGCGGTGCCGAGCCCGTCCGGCGTCAGGAGGTCGAGCAACCCCTTCGCGGGCTCGGTCCAGCCGAGGGCTCCCACCCACAGGTGCAGGGCCTCCGCGAGGACCACCACACGGGTGTGCGGGCCGAACGGCCGCCCGAGCGACCGTACCGCCGCCCCGGCCAGGTCGGACAGGTCGGCCGCGAGCAGCGCGTCGACCGCGCTGGGCAGGAGCGGCGCCGCCGCCGTCGCGAACTCGGCGACGGCCGACTTCACCTGTTGCCTCGCCATGACCTCGTCCTGGTCGAGCTCGAAGGGCGCGACCGATCCCGCGGCCCGCAGGGAACGCAGCCTCGGCAGGGGGAGCGACAGACGCTCGCTCGTCCGCACCATCTGAGCGAGGATCTCCCCGACGACCTGGCGGAGACTGTGCGGCGCCGACTGGACGTCGTTGAACGGCGCCAGCAGCAGGGGGAGGTGTCCTGACTGGAGCAGCCGGAACCCGATCTCCCTGAGCAGCCGGGTGCCGCCGATGTTGCCGAAGGCGCCACCGCTGGTGATCCCGAGGAAGGTCCGTTCGCTTCCCGGCGTGATCAGGCCGTCGAGGGTGTCGAAGATGGCGCCTCTGCCGACGTAGGCGGGTCCTTCGAGGAGCTCGAGCTTTCCCGCCATGCTCCTGATCCGGTTGACCTCGCCCGGGTCGACGGCCTTGAAGTCGGCGGGCAGCGTGTCCGCGACGAACAGGGTGGGCATCGCCCAGTCCAGACGGTCCTCGGGATGCCTCTCGCCGATGAGGGCGGCCCTGCGTCCGTGGGCGGCGGCCTCCGCGACGGCCTCCCCCCGCAGCAGTGCCTGGACGAACCGCCGGGAGAACAGGCGGCATGCGTATTCGGTGACTTCCCCGGCCACGGCGACCACGATCGGCACCCCGCCGCGGATCAGCGTCTCGACGAGTCCCGAGGTGCGGTCGAGGCCGCCGTGCGCGCCGCTGTGGCAGACGCTGAGGACGACGGCGAGTGGCGGGGAGGCTCCCGAGGTCAGCGCCGCGCCCAGCTGACCGCTCTTCGTCCAGGTGCCCGCGAGCTCGACCCAGGTCTCACCGTCCACCGGGTCGGCTCTGCCGTGGGCGACCAGATGCACCAGGTCGGGCTGGAAGGCCGCGTAGCGTTGGTGAAGCCGGTCCGCGCTCGTCTCCTCCGCCAGCCTGGTCATCGCGAGCCCCTGCGACTCGCACTCCCTGACCAGGCCGAGGAACATCGCGCCCGGGCGGATGACCGGATCGGTCAGTTTCGCGCCCGACGCGAAGAGGATCCGCGGCGTCTTGCGCACCGTGCGGGGTCCGGCCTCGTAGGGGGCGGGGATCAGCCGGGTGACGGCCACGAGCAGGGTCGGATGGGCGGCCAGCGGGCGGTCCTCGGCGTACATGGCCTCCCAGATCAGCGGCTGGAGCTCCATCGGGAGCTTCAGTGCCAGTTCGACCCCGTCCCAGTCCGCGGCCAGCGCGGTGATCGCGCGCCAGACGGGGCCGAGCAGGGCGTGGAACAGCAGGGTGCCGTACGACCGGGCGTCGGGGCAGGTCGCGGCTCGCTCCAGCAGCGGCGGCCCTGGCTCACGGTTCAGGGGGTAGGACTCCGCCCCCTCGTCGCTGAGGAGTGGCTCGTCCTCGTGGACGACCGTCACCAGGGGGTCACGGTGACCGGGCGGGCCGGTCACCGTGACGAGCAGCCGCGGCATGCTCATCCGAGGCTCCCGAGTCCGAGGCTCCCGAGCAGCCGTCCGGTCAGGTCGGTGGCCAATTCCGCGGTCCGCGGCCCCTGCGGGGCGGCGCCCAGCATTCCCGGGGGGCCGCAGCGGGGAAGGTTCTCCAGCAGGTTGGCGTGGACCAGCGGGGGGTCCGTCCGATGGGCCGTCACGGCCGCCGCGGCGGCCGCGACGAGCAGGCGCGCGGAGTACGGCTCCTCGAGACGGGTCAGGAACGGATCGGGTTCGGTCAGCGAGCGCGCCCACACCTGCGCCCTGCCGTCCGGGGCGAACCAGCCGGGGGACAGGCCGCTGAGCTCGGGGAGCGAACGGCCGCGGGCCCGCAGGCCGAGGAGCGCCCCCGCCGCCCGTGCCAGGTCGGGGGCTCCCGCGCCGCCGAGGCCCGCCTGCCTGGCGACCTCGGCCATCAGCGCCAGCCGTACCGGAAGGGGAGGGTAGCCGCCGCGGGCCCGCAGCAGGGACTCGGGAGGGCCGTGGCCGAGCTCCTCGACGATCCAGGCGGCGGCGGGGCCGATCATCAGGACCGAGTAGGCGTCGGCGAAGCTCTCCAGCGCCCACCTGCGCCACGTCTCGTCGCCCGTCGCCTCGGCGAGCGCGTCCCTGGTGGCGTTCTCGAGCGCGGGATCCAGGTCCTTGTGCACGTGGTGGCCGGTCTCGTGGGCGGCGAGCATCAGCCACCAGGCCTGCCGGGCCGTCCAGTCGGGCAGGCAGACGACCGGGATCGGCAGCCGCTCGACGAACTCGGCAACCAGGGCGTCGGCGGGAAGGCGCAGATCGGGCGGCACGGAGACGCGAGGGGTCGCGAACGCGTCGAAACGCGGCTCCACGTAGGGCAGCGGGCCGGTCGGCGGTTCGCTGCCCAGGACCTGGAACGGCTGCCGCCAGCAGCTGCGCACCACCTCGTCCGCGCAGGCCAGTATCCCGGCCAGGGCCGGATCCCGGCGCTGGTCGTACTTCGCGGTGTACCAGTCGAACAGGCGCCGGATCGTGAACAGGCCGCCGTCGAGCTCGCCGCACCGCTGGTACACGTCGCCGGAGGCGGAGATCAGGGCGACGCTCTCAAGCTCGCGCGTGACGGCGCCGAGCATTTCCGACAGGACGGTGCTCAGCACCTCGAAATGGCGGGTGAAACGCAGGAAACGCCGATCGCCGTGGCTGCGACGCATCCAGTCCGCTATCTCGTCGCCCAGGCATCGAGCCGTGGTCAGAGAACGGTCCAGTCTGGCCCGGACCCGTTCGGGGTGCACAGCAGAAAAATATGCCGGGAGCAGATGGCGCCCGCCGGCACATCGGAATTCGTGACCAGGTCGTTGCGGACCCCGCTCGCCGGATTCGGTCTTTGCCGGGAATCGGGGGACCGTCCACCGGGGAACCCGTTTACCGACAATCTGAAACGTGTCTTCTGCGGTGATCCTGCGGTTGAAATATGAGTTGTATGTCCGGTTTTTTGTGGTGTGAGGAGTGAAACCAGGACGAACCCGCACCCTGGTCGGGTGCGGGTTCGCCGGAGGGGTCCGTCAGAAGAGGGTCACACCTTCTGCCAGAGGCTCGGGACGTTCGGCGGCTCCCAGCCCGGCAGCGCGGTGTGCGCCTGGAGGCACCGGTAGGTGGAGCCGCCGTAGGTGACCTGGTCGCCCGCGCGGTACGCGGTGCCCGCGGACCAGGTCCCGCCGGGGTTGGAGGTCGGGGTCACGGTCGGCGTGACGGTCGGGGTCACCGTGGGGGTCACGGTCGGTGTGACGGTCGGGGTCGGGTCGGGGTTGCCGCCGCCCACCTGCAGGTCGACACACGCGTAGAAAGCATTGCCCGTGTCGGCGATGTTCCAGATGGCCAGAACCTTCTGGCGGCCGGTCCTGCCGCCCAGGCTCACGCTGTGGGAGACGGTCGCGCCGGGCTGCCTGCCGCCGTCGTTGAAGGAGGCGATCTTGGCGCCGCCGATGTAGTACTCCCACGTGCTGGTGGCGTGGCGAGCGGTCAGCGACCAGGTGAAGTTCACCGTGTTGCCGACGCTCGTGGTCGGCCAGTTCTTGCTGTCGTCGTCGAGCTCGGTGAAGCGGGAGCCGCCGCTGCAGGTCCGCTGGCCCTTGGGGCCCTCCACGCTCTGCGGCTCGTACTTGATCTCACCACAGGAGATCTTGCCCTGAGCGCAGAAGGCCTGACGGCTCGGGGGTGAGGAGATGTAACCGTGCGCCTCGGCCGGAGTCGCCATGAACACGGTGGTCACCATGGCGAGTATCGATGCCGACACAAGGGTTGTCGTTCTCCGCATGTAGCGCTCCTTTGCTGGGGGGTGCATCCGAATATAAAGGAAAGTTTCCTAACAGTAAATGCTCAGGCAACGCGTTCCCACGACTTCTGTCAGGTGTTCCGCGCCGGGTGGCGTTCTCGGGACCGGCCGGGAACACCGCTCTGAAATCGCCGTCCAGCTGCGCGAACGCGCGTCCGTCTCGCACCCGGCGCATTGCTCGCGGAGGATCCGTTGAAGGCCCGTTGAGGGCTGGTTAAGTGCCCCTTAAGGCAGTGCGGCGCCGCGTCCGCCCGAGCCTTTTCCGGGAGTTCTCCGGCGGCCCTGGAGCCGCCGTCTTGTCATGGGTGGCGCGAGAGCGTGAGGCGGGCGATCCTGCCCTGCTCCCCTGAGGCCCAGCAGCTCAGGTCGGCGGCGCAGGAAACCGTGTCGAAGGAGCCGGTGTCGAACCGCTGCCACTGCCTGCCGGAGGAGAAGGTCACGTCGCTGCCGGTCGGTCCGACCGCGATCGCGGCGAAGGGCAGGTGAGGCAGCCACGTCACACCTGACCGGTAGGCCTGTGGTTGCGCGGACGCGAGCCGCCAGGTCGCGCCGCCGTCCCGGGTCAGGGCCACGGCGTCGGGAGAGGGACGGTCGGGCTGGAAGTCGCCGCCGACGGCGAGGCCGTGGCGCGGGTCGCGGAAGGCCAGGGCGAAGACGCCCCGCGCCGGGTCGGCGGCCGGTACGGGGGTCTCGGTCACGGTCCAGGTGCGGCCACGGTCGCGGGAGTGGAAGACGCGTGAGCGCGCCCCTCCGCCGCTGGCCAGCCACACGTCGCGATCTCCCGAGGTGGTGAGGCACTGCCCGCTGGCGGCGAACCCCGCCTCCCCGGGGAGGGCGTCCGGCATTCCCGCGGCGGGCAGGACCCGCCAGCTGCGTCCCCCGTCGTCCGTGGACAGCACACGGAACCTGCCGTCGACCGGGTCGCTCACCGCGAGTCCGTGCCTGCGGTCGAAGAAGGCCATGCAGTCGTAGAAGGCCTTCGGGTCGTCGTTGCGGAACGTCTGCGCCCAGGTTCTGCCCCCGTCGCCGGTACGGTAGACGCGCGACGCCTCACCCTCGCCGATCGACAGGATCACGGCGTTGCGGGCGTCGAAGGCCTCGATGTCCCGGAACTGCAGGTCGGTGCTGTCCGGTGGGGAGACGTTCTGCCAGTTCTGCCCGCCGTCGCCGGTGCGCAGCACGGTGCCGAGGCTGCCGGACGCCCACGCGACGTCACGGCTGACCGGGGACAGTCCGCGGAAACGGGCCGTGACCCCCGTCGGTTTGAGCTCCCAGGCGAGGCCGGGTCCCGGAGGTGTCTGGACCGCGGGAGTCTGAGAGGCCGCAGGCTCCTGGGGTGTGGATGCCTGGGGTGCGGGCGGAGGCGTCTGGGGGGAAGCCGCGGGCTCCGTGGTGGCGGAGGCGGCGGTGGCACACGTGGCGGTGAACACGCACAGTGCCGAGATCATACCCAGCGTGGATCCAAGCCTCATGGCGTGCAAGCTAGCCAAAGAGATCAATTCCGTCCATGGGCGCGCACGACATCGGTTGTCCCTCGCCGCCTCGGATGGCCGCCCGCCGTACGGGTTCTCAGAGCGCGCTCCGGCGGCGCTCGCCGGGCTCGGTACCGGAGCTCGTGTCCCTCCTGGGGCGCCGGCCCTTCGGGAGGCGAGCTCGGGGAGGGCGAACGGGTCGCCGGAGCCATCCATCGGGGGTTCACATGGTCACATCAGGTAGTTCAGCGTCAAAAGACTGTCAGAGACGGCCTGTGTGCGTCAGAATCCCGTTTGGATCACTTTTTCCGATCGTCGGCCGCCCATAGCGTGCTTCCCACGCAGTCATCGCGTCTCGCTACCTGAAGGAGAAGGAATCCATGGAGACCTCGCGCCGGAGCGACCCTCCTTTGCTGGTGCCTGTCCGTCCCGGTCGCGCAAGTGTGGCCCTGCGCCTCTTCCGGACGTCGGCGGGTGAGAGGACGGCGGTCGCGTTCACCTCGCGGGACCGGCTCGTGCGGGCGCTCGGTGACGGTCACGCCTGGATGTGGCTCACCGAGCGAGCGCTCCGAGGAATGCTCGAGAACCTCGACGTCACCGGCATCGTGATCGACCCGGCGGGAACCCTGGACGGCCAGGACCCGCGCCTGCGGGCGGCGTGACAGGCGGCGTTGCGCCGCTGTGAGGGGGAAGAGACCTGCCGGGGCGGCCGGGCCGCCGGCGGTGGGTGGCCCAGCGGCGAAGGGGCATTTCTGTGCCCACGGCACAACATGATCGCGTCGGCGATGTGACAGCTTCGCTGCATGCTCAGATGGCTCACCTCAGGCGAATCGCACGGTTCCACCCTCACCGCGATCCTCGAAGGACTCCCCGCCGGTGTCCGGACCGAGACGAAGGACCTCGCCGACGCGCTCGCGCGCCGCAGGCTCGGCCACGGCAGGGGGGCTCGGATGAGGTTCGAGCGTGACGAGGTGCGGTTCACCGGCGGCGTACGGCACGGCCGTACCCTGGGCGGTCCCGTCGCCATCGAGATCGCCAACACCGAGTGGCCGAAGTGGCGGGAGGTGATGGACCCCGATCCGGCGGACGCCGACGGGGTCCGTTACGACGAGCCAGGACGTCTTGAGGACCGGGGCCGTGGAGCGGCCCTCACCCGTCCTCGTCCGGGGCACGCCGATCTCGCCGGGATGCAGAAGTACGGCTTCGACGACGTGCGGCCGGTCCTGGAGCGTGCCAGCGCCAGGGAGACCGCCGCCAGGGTCGCCATCGGCGAGGTGGCGCGGGCCTTCCTCGGCCAGGTCCTGGACGTGGAGATCATCAGCCATGTCGTCGGGCTCGGCGAGGTACGGCTGCCCGACGGGCTGGTGCCCGCCAGAGGCACAGCCCAGGCCGTCGACGCCGATGCGGTGCGCTGCGTCGACCCGGCGACCAGCGAGCGGATGGTGGCCGAGATCGAGGCCGCGCACAAGGACGCCGACACGCTCGGCGGCATCGTCGAGGTCGTCGTGTACGGCCTTCCGCCGGGCCTGGGCAGCTACGTCCACTGGGACCGCAGGCTGGACGCCAGACTGGCGAGCGCGCTGATGGGCATTCAGGCGATCAAGGGGGTCGAGGTCGGGGACGGCTTCACCACCGCCACGCGGCGCGGTTCCGTGGCGCACGACGAGATCGAGTCGGTGCCTGCGGACTCGCTGACCGTCAGGCGGGTCACCGGCAGGGCGGGCGGCATCGAGGGAGGGATGACCTCGGGGGAACTCCTGCGGGTCAGGGCCGCGATGAAGCCCATCTCCACGGTGCCCAGGGCGCTGTCCACGGTCGACGTGGCGACCGGCGACCCGGCGAAGGCCATCAACCAGCGCAGTGACGTCTGCTCGGTCCCGGCGACCGGTGTGGTCGCCGAGGCCATGGTCGCGCTGGTGCTGGCGGACGCGGTGCTGGAGAAGTTCGGTGGCGACTCGGTGGCCGAGACGCGCAGGAACGCCCAGGGCTACCTGGACGGCCTGGCCGTCCAGGTCGGCCCCTGAGCGTCGCCGGTCACCCCGCGGGCCCGGCCCGCCGTCCGGCCTCCAACGCGACGTCGATCGCGGTCCAGGCCATCGCCGTGCCGCCGTCGAGCAGCGCCCGATCGGCGGCCGGCCGTACCGCGAACTCGGCGAACTCCGCCTGGTGCTGCCCGGCCGACCCCGATTCGATCGAGACGAGAGGCTGGATGGACGGTACGGCGAGCGAGACGTTCGCCATGTCGGTTGAGGCGGCCATCCGCTCATCCTGGGGGGTCACCGCGGGAAAGGTCCGGCCGAGCGCCAGCGCGTTCCTCCGGTAGTGCTCCAGCAGAGGTGTGTCATGGCGGAACTCGGAGTACGCGGGCGAGGCCGAGGTGATGGAGAGCGCCGCCCCGGTGGCCACCGAGCCCGCCTCGAAGCAGGCGCGCACCCGCCGCTCAAGGACCGCCAGCTCGGCCAGGGTGCGGGCCCGCACGTAGTAGTCGGCCGCGGTGTGCGCGGGCACGATGTTGGGCGCCTGCCCGCCGTCGGTGACGATTCCGTGGACGCGCTGGTCGCCCGGGACGTGCTGGCGCAGCAGGCCGATGGCGACCTGGGCGACGGTGAACGCGTCCGCGGCGTTGATCCCGTCCTCCGGGCAGGCCGAGGCGTGCGCGGGCCTGCCCTCGTACTCGACGTGGAGTTGCGCGCGGGCGAGCACGGGCGGGTCGAGCCGTTCGCGCGGCGCCGGATGAACCATCATGGCCAGGTGCAGGCCGTCGAACGCGCCGCGTTCGAGCATGAGGACCTTGCCGCCCCCGTTCTCCTCGGCGGGCGTGCCCAGCACCCTGACCGTTATCCCCAGGTCGTCGGCGACCCGGGCCAGGGCCGCCCCGGCCGCCACCGCGGCGGCGGCGATCACGTTGTGGCCGCAGGCGTGGCCGATGCCGGGCAGCGCGTCGTACTCGGCGCAGATCCCGACGACCAGCGGGCCGCTCCCCGCCGTCGCGGTGAACGCGGTCGGCAGGTCGCACACCCCTGTCCGCACGGCGAAGCCGTAGGAGGTCAGCTCCTCGGCGAGCCACGCGCAGGCGCGCTCCTCCTCGAAGCCCGGCTCGGGGTGGGCGTGCAGCCGGTGACTCAGTGCGACGAGGCGCCCGGCCTCCTGGTCGATCACCGCGCGTGCCGCGGCCTTCGCTCGATGGGTCATGGGCGGATTCTTGCACCGAGATAAGGGTGTCCTAAAAGGCAACTAATGCTGTGAACTATCGATACGTTTTGTACCAAAAGGCCAAATTTGCAACGGAGGCCTCATGGATCACCTGGCTACTCGGGGAGATCTGGACAGCGCGGTCAGCCGACCGAAACCCCCCTCCAAGGGGGCGGCGGTCACCGTGGAGGAGTTCGCGAGCGCTCTGAACGAGCTGGCGCTCGGTGGTGACGGATGGCGATCGGTCCTCGCCAGACTCTCCTCGGTGACCGGCAGGAAGGCCCGCCTCGTCGGTGTCCACGGCGGCGTGTTCGCGGCGACCGACGGCGGCGACGCGACGATGAGTCCCTCCGAGGTCGCCCGGATTTTCGCCGCGCCCGAGCCGACGACGGTCGAGCTGGCGGACGGTTTGTCGGCCAGGGCCCTGGCCGTGTGGGCGGGGCAGCGCAGGGTTGGCCTGCTCCTGCTCGCCGAGCCCGTCGACGAGCGGAACCTGGCCTACCTCAAGGCGTCGGCGACCGCGGTGGCCATCGAGGCCGTGCGGCGCGACGCCGCCGCCACGGCGAAGGCGGAGAACGCGAGCCGGCTCATCGACGAGCTCCGGTACGGCGCGTTGCGCGGAACCGACGAGTTGACCAGGACCGCCGCGCGTTTCGGCCTCCGGCTGGACGAGCCGCACGCCGCCGCGGCCTTCGCCTACGACGGCCCGAACCGTCGGACCTGGTCCACGGCGCTGTCCTGGCTGGAGATGCCCGTGCGCCAGGAGGACGGTGAGGGCTGGACCGTGCTGGCGGGGGACATTCCCCGTGAGGTCGGCCGGATTCGCGTCCGGCTGCAGGGCATGGTCGGCGACGGGACGGTGCTGGCCGCCGCGGGTCCCGTGGTGACGGGCCCGAGGGACACCGCCCGATCCTTCAGGGACGCCGAGACCGTGCTCGGTCTGCTGCGCCGCAGGAACGGCGAGACCGAGCTGCTCTACTCCGAGCTGGGGCCGGCCCAGTTGCTGCTGGCCGTACCGCCGGAGCGGCTGCACGCCTTCGTCGAGCAGCAGCTGGGGCCGATCCTCGACCGTCCCGAGTTGATCCTCACCCTCGACGCCTGGCTGGCCACCCGGGGCAGCAGGGCGGCGGTCGCCGACCTGCTCCACCTGCACCGCAACTCCGTCGGCTACCGCGTCGGCCAGCTCAGGCAGCTCCTCGGCGCCGATCCGCTGGACCCCGAGACCGCCCACCGCATGCGCACCGCCCTCACCGCGAGAGAACTGCTGCACGTTTTCTGTCACCGAACCTCTTGAATCTTCTGGTCTGTCCAACTTATGCTCCGATTGTCAGACCAACAGACCAACTTCTTGGGGGAGACGATCAGATGGGTATCACCCGGATGAACCACGCGGTCCTCTACGTGCGAGACGCCCGCACGACCGCGGACTTCTACCGGCGGGTGCTGGACTTCAAGGTGATCATCGAGAGCCCGGCGGGACAGTACATGTTTCTGCGGGCACCCGACTCCGACAACCACCACGACCTGGCGCTGTTCACCATCGGGTCGTCCGCGGGTGACTCCCAGGCCGGTCAGCGGACCGTGGGCATGTACCACATCGCCTGGGAGGTCCCCACCCTCGACGAGCTGGCGGCGGTCAGGGAGCGGCTGGCGCGCGAGGGCGCGCTGCACGGCGCCAGCGACCACGGGGCCAACAAGAGCCTGTACGCCAAGGACCCCGACGGCCTGGAGTTCGAGGTGATGTGGCTGGTCCCCGCCGAGTTCTGGGGCGAGGAGGAGCACGAGGCGATCATCCGGCCGCTGGACATCCCCGCGGAACGCCGCCGCTTCGCCGCGCTGATGGAAGGCGCGGGCTCGTGAGCCGCCCCAGATTCGGCCCGGTGGCCCGGCGCATGGTCTCCGAGGAGATCCGCGACAGCCTGCTGGAGAGCATCGAGGCCGGCGCCCTTCCTCCTGGCGCGCAGCTGCCCTCGGAGCGCGCGCTCTGCGAGGAGTTCGGCGTGGCCCGCACCTCGGTGCGGGAGGCGGTGCAGAGCCTGCTGGCACTGGGCCGCATCCACAAGGTCGGCAACCGCTTCCACGTGGTGGAGCAGCTTCCCGAGGTCAGCGTCGACCCCCGCAAAAGCCGGGTGCGCGAGCTTTTCGAGTGCCGCAGGGTCATCGAGGTGTCGATCGCCCGCTTCGCGGCCTCCCGCGCCACCCCGGCGGAGCGCGACGAACTGGTCAGGATCGCCGAGTCCTTCACCGAGGACATGGAGCTTGAGGACTTCCGCGCCTCCGACCGGCGCTTCCACTGGGCGGTCGCCCGCGCGTGCGGCAACCCGACCCTGCAGGAGCTGTACGGCAAGGTCCTCGACGGCGTCTTCGCCTCGGAGGAGTTCCACACGCTGCTCGACTCGACCACCAACGCCGCCGCGGTGCGCGAGGTGATCGCCGAGGCCTGCGACGCCCACCGGCGCATCGCCGAGGCCGTCAAGGCGGGAGACGAGGACTGTGCGGAGCGGGCCGCCGAGTTCCACCTCAGCCAGGTCGAACACGCCATGGTCGCCCGGATGGTGTGACGCCTCAACGACGCGATCCCTCAACGACGGAGACAGCATGACCGACCACGTCTGGCGTTTCGACGACGCCGCCTTCAAAGAGATCAAGCCCGGTTTCAAACGCCGCATCTACACCGGTGACGACCTGATGCTCACCCTGTGGCGGATCCGGGAGGGCGCGGGGCCGACGCCGTACGACTGCCATCCCGACAACGAGCAGTTCGGAATGATCATCAAGGGCCAGCTCGACTTCCGGCTCGGCTCGGACGAGCGCCGCCTGCTCAAGCCCGGCGACGTCTACTGGGCCCCCAAGGGCTACCTGCACGGCGACAGCCACTTCATCGGCGACCCAGAGCACGGCGAGACCTGGATTCTCGACATCTTCACCCCTCCGCGCGAGGACTACAGGGAGTAAGGAAATGAACCTCGGAAGCGTGATGATCGGCTCATCCGAAGTCCCGGCGATGAAGGACTGGTATCGCGCCGCCTTCGCCGCCAAGGAGAACGAGATGGGAGCCTTCGAGTTCGGCGGCGCACAGCTCTTCATCGAGGAGCACAGCGAGGTCGCCGGGCCGACGCAGGAGCCCGCCCGGGTCATCCTCAACCTCGACGTCGAGGACTGCCGCGCCGTCGAGACGCACCTGCGCACGCTGGACGTCACCTGGGTGCGCGAGGTGGAGCAGATGCCCTTCGGCCTCATCGGCACCGTCGCCGACCCCGACGGCAACTACGTCCAGATCATCCAGTGGGGCGCCCAGCCCGAGGCGCACAAAGACTGAACCACCCTCCGCGCGTCCTTTGGAGGCAACGCGATGAACACTTCGGCACGGACCGTCCTGACGATCGCGGTCGCTCCGGCGCTGCTGCTCACCGCCTGCGGTGACAGCGGCTCCAGAGCGCCGCAGGACAAGGCAGGCGGTTCCTCCACCACCACCGCAGCCAAAGGGCAGCCCGACGTCAACGGGGATGGGAAGGTCGTCATCGGGGTCATGAGCCCCGGCGACACCCATGACAACGGCTACTACCAGAGCTTCGTCGACGACGCCAACGGCATCGCCAAGACCAACGGCTGGGAGGTCCGCACGCTCGACAAGATCAACCCGGCCGACGCGGTCAACCAGGCGCGCAACCTGTGCAGGCAGCGCGTCGACCTGATCGCCGTCGCCGCGAGCGAGCTCAAGGACTCCCTCACCGCCGCACCCGAGCCCCAGTGCAAGGGGGTCAACTGGTACGTCAACGGCGGCGGCGGCGTCCAGCAGACCGAGTACTTCACCCAGTCCCAGGACACCGTCAACCAGTCGCTCTACGCGGCGGGCTACGCGGCGGGACTGCTGCTGGAGAAGTCCGGGGGAGCGAAGGCCGGCTACATCACCGGCCCCGAGCTGGACTTCGCCAAGCAGGCGGCCAAGGCGTTCAAGGCGGGCATGCAGGCCGTCGTCCCGAAGGCCGAGCTGGTCACCACCTACACCGGTGACTTCGACGACTCGGCCAAGGCCAAGGAGGCGTTCGAGGCGCAGAAGGCACAGGGCATCAAGGTCGTCTACCCCTACCTGGGAGGCGCGACCGACGCCGTCACCCAGCAGGCCAACGCCGCGGGCGTGCCCGCCCTGACGCCCGGCACCGACCGGTGCGCCGACACCACCACGAAGTACGCCGTCTCGGTCGTCTTCAGCCCGGGGGCCTACTTCGCCGCCGCTCTGGAGGACTTCCAGAAGGGCACGCTGAAGATGGGCACGGCGCGGGTGTGGAAGATGGGCGTCGACCCGGTGCCGACCGTCAAGATCTGCGCCGCCGAAGGCGACCAGCAGGCCCGCATGGACCAGGTCATGAAGGACATGGGAACCGGAAAGCTCGATGTCGATGCGGCCGTCGACGGAGCGCGGTAGGCGACGCGGGACCGCGACGGAGTCCGTCGCGGTCCCCGCGCAGATGAACGCCGACGGCCGGATCCCGCACCGGGGGCCGCAGGTCCCCGAGGCCGCCGAGGTCACCTCACCCGGCGTCCCGGCCCAGAGCCCGGCCCCCGGCCTCCCGGCCGACGACGTCCGTCCCCCGGACCCGGTGGCCCGGCAGGACGCGGCCCCCGCGGTCGAGCTGCGCGGCGTCTCCAAGCGGTTCGGCTCCGTCGTGGCCTGCGACGACGTCCGCCTGAGCGTGCGCCGCGGCGAGATCCACGGCCTCCTCGGCCAGAACGGCGCGGGCAAGAGCACGCTCATGAAGATCCTGACCGGCCTGGTCGTCCCCGACTCGGGACAGATCATCATGGACGGCAGGCAGGTGGACATCGGCGACCCGCTGGCCGCCGCGGGGCTCGGCATCTCCATGGTGCACCAGCACTTCAGCCTCATCGGCCGGATGCGGGTGTGGGAGAACGTGACCCTGGGCGAACGCGGCCGGGTCGACCGTGACCAGGCGCGGCGCGCGGTCAGGGAGGTCGCCGAGCGCTACGGCCTGGTCGTCGATCCCGACGCGTTCGTCGAGGACCTGTCCACCGGCGAGCGCCAGCGGGTCGAGCTCGTCAAGTGCCTGCGCCGCGACCCCGACCTGCTGATCCTGGACGAGCCCACCTCGGTGCTGACCCTCGCCGAGTCCCGGGAGCTGTTCTCCGTGCTGCGCCGCGTCACCCGCGACGAGCACAAGACCGTCATCCTGATCAGCCACAAGCTCGACGAGATCCTGCACGCGACCGACCGGGTGACGATCATGCGCTCCGGCGCGGTGGTCGCGCGCAGGGAGACCGCCGAGACCGACGTGCGCGAGCTGGCCCGCGAGATGGTCGGGCGCGAGTTGTCCAAGTGGACCGCAGCCTCCGCCGTCGGGACCATGGACGCGCTGGTCGAACCCACCGCGGCCGCGCGACCACTTCAAGGAGAGGTACGGCTGCGCATCCGCGACGCCCACGCCACCGCCCGTGACGGCCGCCCGTTGCTGCGCGGCCTGTCGCTGGAGGTTCGTGCCGGGGAGATCCTCGGCATCGCGGGGGTCGAGGGCAACGGCCAGACGGCCCTCGGCGACCTGCTGTCCAGCCTGCTCGAGCTCGACGCGGGCTCGGTCGAGGTGTGCGGCTCCGCCGTACCGGCGGGCAGGCCAGGGGCGATGCACGGTGCCGGGATCGGCGTGGTGCCCGAGGACAGGCACGTGTCCGGATGCGTGCTGGACATGAGCGTGGCCGAGAACCTGGTCATGGCCGACATCGGGATGGTCTCCCGAAGAGCCTTCGTCAGTCCGCGCCGCCTGCGCGAGCGGGCCACGAGGCTGATCGAGCAGTTCTCCATCGCCGCCCCCTCGCCCGACACGCCCATGCGGCTGCTGTCCGGCGGCAACCAGCAGAAGGTCGTGCTGGCCCGCGAGCTGGCCGCCGACCCCAAGGTCCTCGTCGTCGCCCAGCCGACCAGGGGCCTGGACGTCGGGGCCATCGAGTACATGACCGAACGCGTTTACCGGGCGGCCCAGGCGGGGATCGCGGTGCTGCTCATGTCCACCGAGCTTGAGGAGATCCTCACGCTCGCGCATCGCGTAGCGGTCATCCACCGCGGTGCGATCGTCGGCGAGATGGCGCGGGCCGAGGTCGACCTGGAGCGACTCGGCATGATGATGGGAGGTCAGGCGGCTTGAACGAGACAGCGAACCGGCCGCCGGGGGAGACGGAGGTCCCGGCCGTACTCGCGGCCGGGACCGTCTCCGAGGCGGACCGTCCCGGCGGCCACGGGACCACTGCCGGGACCACTGCCGGGACCGTTGCCACAGACGCCGCCGGGGAAACCGGCGGTCCCGGCACCCCGGCCGGTTCCGCGCGGGACGCGGGCGGTGGGGGCCGGGGCGG
>NZ_JBFBCE010000085.1:0-41616 GCF_040689595.1 Streptosporangium sp. NPDC051023
GCCCAGGACGAAGACAAGGTTGAGGACCGCGTTGAGCGCGAAGGAGCCGACGGAGACCAGCAGCGGGGTTCGGGTGACGCGCTGTTGTCCGGTCGTGCCGTCAGAGGTACTGACCGGTGTTGGCGACCGTGTCGATGGACCGGCCCGCCTCGGTGCCCTGCTTGCCCGTCACGAGGGTGCGGATGTAGACGATCCGCTCGCCCTTCTTGCCGGAGATGCGAGCCCAGTCGTCGGGGTTGGTGGTGTTGGGCAGGTCCTCGTTCTCGGAGAACTCGTCCACGCAGGCGGCCAGCAGATGCTGGATCCGCAGGCCCTTCTGCCCGGAGTCGAGGAACTGCTTGATGGCCATCTTCTTGCCGCGGTCCACGATGTTCTGGATCATCGCGCCGGAGTTGAAGTCCTTGAAGTACAGGACCTCCTTGTCGCCGTTGGCGTAGGTCACCTCGAGGAAGCGGTTGTCCTCGCTCTCGGTGTACATCCGCTCGACCACCCGCTGGATCATGCCGGAGATGGTCCCCCCACGGCTGCCGCCGTGCTCGGCGAGATCGTCCGGGTGAAGCGGAAGGTCCTCGATGAGGTACTTCGAGAAGATGTCCTTGGCCGCCTCGGCGTCCGGCCGCTCGATCTTGATCTTGACGTCCAGGCGGCCGGGCCGCAGGATCGCCGGGTCGATCATGTCCTCGCGGTTGGAGGCACCGATCACGATGACGTTCTCCAGGCCCTCGACACCGTCGATCTCGGACAGGAGCTGGGGAACGATGGTGTTCTCGACGTCGGAGGAGACGCCGGAGCCTCGGGTCCGGAAGATCGAGTCCATCTCGTCGAAGAACACGATCACCGGGGTGCCCTCGGACGCCTTCTCCCTCGCACGCTGGAAGACCAGGCGGATGTGGCGCTCGGTCTCACCGACGTACTTGTTGAGAAGCTCGGGACCCTTGATGTTGAGGAAGAAGCTCTTGCCGGACTGACCGGTCTTCTCCGCGACCTGCTTGGCCAAGGAGTTGGCGACGGCCTTGGCGATCAGCGTCTTGCCGCAACCGGGCGGGCCGTACAGCAGCACGCCCTTCGGGGGACGGAGCTTGTGCTCACGGAAGAGGTCGGCGTGCAGGTAGGGAAGCTCGATGGCGTCCCGGATCTGCTCGATCTGCCGCATGAGCCCGCCGATCTCCTCGTAGGAGATGTCGGGCACCTCCTCCAGAACGAGCTCCTCGACCTCGGACTTGGGAATGCGCTCGTAGACGTAGCCGGAGCGCGGCTCCAGCAGCAGTGAGTCGCCCGCCCGGATCGGCTGGTCGAGCAGTGACTCGGCCAGTCTCACCACCCGCTCCTCGTCGGCGTGCGAGATCACCAGCGCGCGCTGGCCGTCCTCAAGGAGCTCCTTGAGCATCACGATCTCGCCGAGCTCCTCGTATCCGAGGGCCTCGACCACGTTGAGCGCCTCGTTGAGCATGACCTCCTGGCCACGCTTCAGCGATTCGACGTCCACTGCTGGACTGACGTTCACTCGAAGTTTGCGACCGCCGGTGAAAACCTCCACCGTGCTGTCTTCCCTGGACTCGAGGAACACGCCGAAGCCGGATGGCGGCTGCGCCAACCGGTCGACCTCCTCCTTGAGCGCGACGATCTGGTCCCTGGCCTCCTTGAGGGTGGCCACCAGACGCTCGTTCTGGCCGGTTACGGCCGCGAGGTTCGCCTGCACTTCATGGAGACGCTCTTCGAGGATCCTGGCCTGCCGGGGAGACTCCGTCAGCTTCCGACGTAGCGCGGTGATCTCCTCCTGCAGGAAGGAGACCTGTGTTGTGAGGTCAGCGACCTCCCGTTCGCGCTGCGCGGCTCGAGCCTCAGCGTCGTCGCGAGCTGCCACGGCGTCACCTCCTTCCCAGTCGAGACCGACTACTCAAAACCCTACCCATCTGGGGGCTGTCCCTTACCTGGCCGAGCAGTGCTCGTATGACTACATTAAGTAGGCAATGAATAATCCCTTATGGTGCGTTTAGTCCATGGAGCATAAGAACACGGGAATCTGTTCCCGCGTCACGCCCTGACGCACCCTCGTGGCCGAATCGTCATCAAGTGGTGGAAGACGCGGAAGACGCAGCCTCTTCGCCATATGCCCCCTTTGCCGGACGCCTGCGACGGGGTGGTGGCGTCACCCCGTCCGCCATGCGACGTGCCGTGACGAGAAACCCGGTGTGGCCGACCATCCGATGGTCGGGCCGTACGGCGAGGCCCTCGACATGCCAGTCGCGAACCAGGGTCTCCCACGCATGAGGCTCGGTGAAACTCCCGTGTTCGCGGAGAGTTTCCACCGTGCGGGACAACTGGGTCGTAGTCGCCACATAACAGCAGATGACACCACCTGGAGTGAGGGCCTTGGCCGCGGCGTCGACGCACTCCCACGGAGCAAGCATGTCCAGGATGATCCGGTCGACGTCGGTCTCGTCGAGCGCGTCCACGAAGTCGCCGACGACCAGGCGCCACTGGTCCATCGGACCACCGTAGAACTTCTCCACGTTCTTGGTGGCGACCTCGGCGAAGTCCTCGCGCCGCTCGTAGGAGGTGACCCTGCCCTCAAGGCCGACGGCGCGCAGCAGGAAGCAGGTGAGCGCGCCCGAGCCGACGCCCGCCTCGACAACGCGCGCACCGGGGAAGATGTCGGCCATGCCGACGATCTGCGCCGAGTCCTTCGGATAGATGACCGCGGCGCCACGCGGCATGGACAGCGTGTAGTCCTGGAGCAGGTGTCTGAACGCGAGATACTGGGTACCGCCGGACGAACGCACCACCGACCCCTCGGGCTGACCTATCAGGTCGCTGTGCGGGATGCCGCCCTTGTGCGTGTGAAAGACCCCGTCTTCCTTCAGCGTCACCGTGTGACGCTTGTTCTTGGGATCGGTGAGCTGAACCTGATCCCCGGCCTGAAACGGCCCATGCCTGCGAAAACCCATGCCCGCAAGGTTATCGGCGCACGGCCGCCGCCCGTCCCGTCCCAGCGGGCCGAGGCAGGCGCACCCCCTGTCCCGGCGGGGACCGCGGCTACCTGGAAATGATTGGTCGGCTTTCGCGGGAAACTGATAGCACTTGAGGATGCTCCCACGAGATGTGATCCTTTCCAGGGAAGTCATCCTGCGCCCGCCGACCCCAGCGGACATCGAGCCGATCGCTCGCGCCTGCGCGGATCCGCGGATCCACCGCTTCCTACCGGCGCTGCCGGTGCCGTACACACGCGACGACGCGGTCGCCTACCTGAAAGCGGCCGAGCAGGTCTGGGAGGCGGGCGGTGCCCTGTTCGCCGCCGCGGACCCCGGGACGGACGAGTGGATGGGGAACATCGAGCTCAAGCCGCTCGACGCGCGGGGCAACGGCGAGATCGGATACCTGGTCGCGCCATGGGCGCAGGGGCGCGGGGTCGCGACGGCGGCCACCAGGGCGCTGACCGACTGGGCCTTCGCCCTCGGCGTGCGGCGCCTCGAACTGCTGGCGAGCGTGGAGAATCTGGCCAGTCAGCGGGTCGCGATGGCGGCGGGCTTCCACCGCGAGGGCGTCAGGCGCTCCGCCGAGGCCCTCAGGGACGGCACCCGGGGCGACCTGGTGGCCTTCGCCAGGCTGCACGGCGAATCCGGGGAACGCCTACGGCCCTTCCTGCCCTCCTTCCCCGGCGGCTCGCTGTCCGACGGAGTGGTACGGCTGGTGCCACTCGGCCCCGAGGACACGCACGACTACCACATGCTCGAGAACCTGCCCGACGTGGTGCGCTACAGCGTCCCCCCTGAGGGGCCGGACCTGGTGAGGGCCGAGCGCCTGTGCCGGGAGACGGGCGCGCACTGGCTGGCCGGCGAGCGGGCCGAGATGACCATCAGGGACGCCGGGACGGGCGCCTTCGCCGGGCACATCCAGCTCACCTCCATCGTGCCCCTGCTGGGCCAGGCGATGACGGGCTACAGCATGCTGCCCGGGTTCCGTGGCAGGGGTTTCATGACCAGGGCGGTGAACCTGCTGGTGGAATGGGCCTTCGAGCACACCGCCCTGTCCAGGGTCGTCGCGGGCACCTCCCCCGCCAACCTCGCCTCGCACCGGGTGCTCGAGCGCGCGGGCTTCACCAGGGAAGGTCTCGTCCACGGCCTACTGCCGGGCCCGGGCGGCACCCGCCTGGACGACCTGCGGTGGTACCGGCTGCGGCGGGGGCGCACGGGAGCCTGACGGCCTCAGGCGAGCAGCGCGTAGAGGCGGTCGGCGACCCCTCTGGCGGTCGGACGCTTGGCCACGTCCCCGATGCAGGCCTGGACGAGCTCCGCCAGCTCGGGCTCCAGGTCGCCGTTGACCGACGGCTGTGTGGCGTAGACCTTGCGCAGGGTCAGCAGCGGGTCGTGGACGGGCAGCTCGCCGTACAGGCCGGTGCGGGTCACCGCCCAGTGCAGCGTCGCGCCCAGCGACCACACATCCCCCGCGGGGGACGGCCGTTCCCCCTGCAGCAGCGCGGGGTCGGTGAACTCGACCGAGCCGATGTCGCCCATCCCGGTCACCGTCGCGCCCGGCATCAGCACCTGCGACAACCCCAGATCGGAAAGCTTGCCCCCGGTCTCGGTGAGCAGCACGTTGCCGGGCCGGATGTCACGGTGCACGATGCCCTCCTCGTGCAGCGCCTGGGCGGCGTGGGCCACGCACGCGATCGAGCGCAGGATCCGCTCCCGCGACGGAGGCTCGGCGGGCAGTCTCAGGGAACCACCGGGGAGGTACTCCATCGAGTAGTAGAAAACCCCGCCCTGCTGCCCGGCGTCGTAGAGCGTCACGAGGTACGGCGAGCGCACCGCCGCGAAGGCCTTCAACTCCCTGGTCGCCCGCCGGAAGGCGTCGGTCCCGGTGCCCCCGACCACCTTCACCGCCACCAGCTCCGCCTCGACCGGCAGCCGCCGCGGCCTCCTCGCCAGATAGAACTCGCCATGGTTACCCGCCCCGAGCGGGCGGACGAACTCGTAGTCGGCGATGCCTTCCACCAACAACTCCCCTCAACGCACTGTGCGACACTCGCGGTGACATCCCGCAGACGGTAACGTCGCCTTGGTCATTCTCGGGGCTTTTCATTACTTACGGGAAGCGTGTCCCCAGTGCTCCACGTCGATCTGCTGCTGCTCGACCTCGTGATCGTCCTCATCGCGGCGCGACTACTCGGAGCCGCCGCGAAGCGGCTCGGCCAGCCTGCGGTCGTCGGCGAGATCGTGGCCGGCATCCTGCTCGGCCCGACCCTGCTCGGCCCGATCATCGGCGAGCGGCTGTTCGGGGCCGAGATGCGGCCCCCGCTGCAGGCTCTGGCCGACGTCGGGCTCGTGCTGTTCATGTTCGTCGTCGGCATGGAGCTCGACCAGAAACTGGTCAGGGGCAAGGGCAAGATCGCGGTGACCGTGGCGCTCGGCTCGACGCTCGTGCCGTTCGCGCTGGGCTGCGCGCTGGCGCTCGGCATCGCGGGCGACCACGTCGGCGGTGCGAAGACGCTGCCGTTCGTGCTGTTCATGGGTGCGGCGATGGCGGCGACCGCGTTCCCCGTGCTAGCCCGTGTCCTCACCGACCGGGGGATGCAGCGCATCACGCTCGGCGGCCTCTCGCTGGCCTCCGCCGCGGTCATCGACGTGCTCGCCTGGACAGCGCTGGCCGTGGTGATCGGCATCGCGGGCGCCGGTGAAGGCGAAGGGCAGTGGAAGGTCATGTTGGCCGTGCCATACGGGCTGCTGATGTTCCTGGTGGTCCGGCCGCTGCTGGCCCGTCTCGTACCCGCCTATGAGAAGGCGGGCAGGCTGACCCCCGGGCTGCTGTCGCTGGTGCTCATCGGCCTCATCGTCTCCTCCTGGGCCACCGAGTGGATGCACGTGCACTTCATCTTCGGGGCGTTCGTCTTCGGCGCCGTGATGCCCCGCGAGGGCGCGGAGCGGCTCAACCACGAGATCCTGGAACGCCTCGAACAGCTCGCCGTGCTCCTGCTGCTGCCGATGTTCTTCGTGGTCGCGGGGCTCAACGTCAACCTCCGCGCGCTGGACCTGTCCAGCCTGGGGACGCTGGCCGCGATCCTGGCGGTGGCGATCGGCGGCAAGCTGCTCGGCTCGTACGCCGCGGCGCGGACGCAGCTGCCCGGCCGGCAGGCGTGGGCGATCGCCACGCTGCTCAACACCCGAGGCCTGACCGAGATCGTCATCCTCAGCGTCGGCCTGCAGAAGGGCGTGCTCGACGACGAGCTGTACTCGCTGATGGTGGTGATGGCGCTGCTCACCACGGCGATGACGGGACCGCTGCTGCGGAGGATCTACCCCGACCGGCGGGTGGCACGCGACATCGCCGAGGCCGAGCGCGCCGCCCTCGGCGTGACCGCCGCCTACCGCGTGCTGGTCGTCGTCCCCGGCCCTCCCGGTGAGCAAGCCCGGCTGGCGGAGCTCGCCGCCGCCTTGGCTGGGGCCGGGTCCTCCTCCGAGGTGATCCTTGCGCACCTGCGGCCCTACCCGGACGAGCGCCTCGAGCTCGGAGCCGGTCTGTCGTCCGAGCTCGCCGAGCTGGCCGAGACCCTCCAGGAGCTGGAGTCCCTCGCGGGCGTCGTCCGCGCGCACGGTCCCGAGGTCAGGGTGGTGAGCCGGTTCAGCGCCGCCGTCGGCACCGAGCTGCCCGAGTTGGTCGCCGGGGCGGCCCCGGATCTCGTGGTGCTGCCGTCGGGAACCCCCGGCTACGCCGGGATCCGCGACGCGACCGTCTGTCCCGTGGTGACGGTCTTGTCGCCCGGCTCCCCCGGCCTGCCGCTCGGGCTCCCCGCGGGACCGGTCGCGGTGCGTCACGACCCGGGGGACGAGGCCGCCGCCCGGGTGGCGCTCACCCTCGCCCTCACGGGCGGCCGCCCCCTGATCGTCGCGGGCGGCAGTAGGGCCGCCGCCCTGGCGAGGCGGCTGGTCAAGCTCGGGGTCGCCGCCACCTCTGAGGCGGTTCCCGAGACGGCGCTGGTCGTCGCCCCGGACACGGGCGGTGACACAGGCGGGGACACTGCCAGAGGCGTGCATCTGCTGGTCCGCGCGGAGCAGGACGCCGATCCCGTCGACTGGGCGGCGGCGGTCTCTGCGCTGCGTGCCACGCTCTCGCGGGGCCGGGAGCCGGCGGAACCGGATCCCGTGGCCGCCCCGCAGGGGTGAGCCGGGCCACCGCCCCGGTGCCCGCTCACGTGCCGGTGCGGTGGATGGGCCGTCTTGCTAGCGGTTACGGTGCGACTCGTAGCGCATCGTGCGGGAGACGCCGATCCGCACGGTCGTGCCGGGCAGGATCGCGACCGGCTCGTTCGGCGGGATGTCGTAGAAGTTGGGGTCGCCCGGCGGCTGAATCTGGGTGCCGTTGACCGAGCCCAGGTCGACCAGGTTGACGTCCCAGCCGTCCAGCGCGACCCGCAGGTGGCGGCGGGAGACCGAGCCGTCGGGGCTGGTGACCTTCGCCGGGCGGACCGAGCCGTCGGCGACCTCCGGGGCCCGCTCGGGGTCACGGCCGACCAGGTAGTCGGTGTCGAGGCGGAGCGTCATGCCGTCGTCGAGGAGGAGCACGCCCAGCGGCGGGCGCGGCCCCTTGTAGGGAACGAGTGTCCGCTGGACCAGCGCGATGCCGCAGACCGCGCAGTACGGCACGCGCGGGTCGTTGAAGTGGTCGTTCTTGCAGTCGACCCCGTAGACGAGCGGCCGTGACTCGGGCTGCGGGTCCGCCTGCCCCGGCAGCGGCGCCGAGACCTCCGCCCCGCCCTGGGAGGCGCCCGGAGTCAGCAGCTCGTACTCGAAAGGCTGGTCGCGGACGTCGGGAGAGTCTCCCCCTGGAGCGCCGGGCCTGGCGGGCTCGACGTCCTCGTGCTGGATCATCGGGGGGACGTGCCCCTGCGCCGGTCCCTGCAGCGGGAGCCCGGGCACGGGCTCAGAGTGCCACGCCTGGGGCTGGGGGAGGGCGGGCTGCGGCGTCGGCGGGGCCGACGAGGACGCGGCGTAGTGGTCGGGAGGCCCCATCGGGTAGGGGGCGGGCGGGGCGCTCTCCACCGGCGGCGCGGACCACTCGGGGTGCGCCGAGACGGGTGCGGGGGCCGACCACTCGGGGTCCGACCACTCGGAGGGCGAGGAGACAGGCGAGGAGACAGGGGGGAGGACGGCCTCGGCGGGCTGCGACGACCACTCGGGCGTCGGCGGGACGGGCTCCGCCTGGGCGACCGGCTGACGAACGGCCTGGGGGACGGCCTCAGCCCTGGACTCGGCCCTGGACTCGGCAACGGGCTCCGGGCGCCAGGCCTGCCTGGGCTCCGCCCCGGCCTCCGCCGGGGCGCACACGACGCCGCCGCCGATGACCACACCACTGTCCAGCCGGGCGAACGGGTGCGCCTGCCCCGCCTCGGGAAGGCGCAGCTCGACCCGGGTGACCGGGCCGGGCACCAGCCGGTCGGACCAGGTGAGCGCGTCACGCCCGGCGAGCTGGACCTCGCCGCCGGAACCGGTGACCGAGGCGAACGCCGGGCCGCTGACCAGCACGGCCACTCCTGAGGACACCGGACCGGCGACGGCGCACGCCACGGGCTCGCCCATCATGACCGCCAGCACCTGGGCGACGCGACGAGCCAGCGCGCGGCCGTCCCCGCCGGAGGCGGCGGTCTCCCTGAGCGCGCCCAGCAGGTCCTCGACGACCGCCTCGGCCGCGTCGCACACCAGCAGCAGGCCGCCCACGTGGGCGACCAGCCCGTTGCCCGGAAGCGGACGCACCGCTCCGAAGCCCTCGTCGGTCACAGAACTCTCCCTCCCCGAAAACGCCACCGGATGAACGGCACCCGCATCGGCCCGTTCGCCACCAGCCACACGCAGATCCAGACGACGGTGAAATGCATCCAGAACGCGGCAGGTGGGACAGGGTCAATGAAACCAACCGCACCGGACCGTAGCAAAAAGTACAGCAGAAGGCCTTCAGGAACGAGTGTCAGCAAACCAAACAGCGTCGGCCAGTCCTTCTCCCACCGAAACTGCATGAGGAAGTGATAGACCAGCTCCCAGACGACTCCCAGCACGGCCACCGCCAGCAAGACCAGCAGCCCGTTGACGTAGCGGCCGCCGAGACCCTCTGAGGAGCCTGGCAGCACCGGGACGATCAGCAGCGTGACGATCACGCCCACGGTGGCGAGCAGGAAAAGGCGCGTCTGTACGCGCCCGAGCAAGGTCGGAACCACGGGGGAACTACTCTCCTTACAACGACGTACGGCCGCTCACAACGACGTGTTGAAAGCCCACTTGAACCACTGCGACGTCGACCGCAGCGGCCCCATCTTCTTGACGAACCCTCGCCTGGCGAGGTTGTCGGCGATCTCCTGGGCCGCGACCTGCAGTCCGAGGAAGGTGTCGACCCCGGGGAAGTAGCCGCCGAGCGTGGCGGATCCCGAGGCGTAGAGGGCCCCGTCACCACTGGCCGTGCCCTTCACCTCGAAGTGCCGCTCGACCTCAAGCCTGCCGACCGGGTTGCGGAAGGCGCCGCTGTGCTGGAGCAGGTCCGCGAAGATCCGGTGCTCGGAGATGTCCGCCTCGAGCCCGGTGCAGTCGATGATGTAGTCGGAGACCGGTTCGCGGACGATGCCGTCGCTGCTGCGCACGTAGCTGACCAGCCGCCCGTCCTTGGAACGTTCGACCCGGTCGACGGTGCCCTGCACGGGGTGGTAGTAGCCACCGCTGCGACCGGCGCGCATCTGCTCCTGCCAGTGCCTGCGGTAGGGGGTGTTGGTGCCGCCCATCTCCTTGTACTTCGCGGCACGCTGCGCGCCTTCCAGCTTGCGCATCTGCGCCTTCAGCTGGCCGCCCCACACCGACTTGGGATAGTTGAAGCCCTGGTAGGCCCAGCCGTCCCCGCCCTTGCGGCGGGCCCAGATGTGCGGGCCGTGCGAGCCGGTGACGAAGGTGCGGAAGATGTGCACGATCTGGGTCTGCAGGCCGTACTTCTTCCGGTCGTCGAACAGGCGCTGCAGCACGCGGGAGGCGACGATGCCGCCACCCCGGATGACGACCGTGCCCGGACGGGTCTTGAGGAACTCATAGACCTGCTCGTGCGGCTCGTAGGCGTTCACGACGTGCTGGTAGTCGTCGTGCTGCGTGCGGAACTCCTGCAGGTCCGGCAGGAACTTCAGGCCCGGGTAACCGATGGCGAGGTGCACGAAGCGCGAGCGGAAGATGATGCGCTTGGTCGGCACGGCCCCCTCCGGCGGGGTGACGACGGTGAAGTAACCGCCGCCCGCCCTGCGGCGGACCATCCGGACCTGGCCCTTGACCAGCATGTCCCAGTAGCCGATGCGCTTGGCCTCGCGTTCGAGGCTCTCGAAGACCGTGCCCGCGCGCGGCGTCCAGTAGTCGTTCAGCAGCGGCTCCGTCAGGAGCTGCCACAGGTAGGCCGGGGTCTTGTCCTTCCAGGTCTCCTGCAGGCCGTACGAGGGGAAGCCCCAGATGTTGTCGGGCCGGGAGGCCGAGTCGGAGCGGATCCGCTCGCCGCGGGGGATCTGCGAGCACCTGGTGAGGAACTCGTAGGTCTGCCACGGGGTGTCGATGTTGGAGATCACCCGCATCTGGGAGGTGGGGACACCGTAGATCCGCAGGTAGTCCAGCGTCACGAAAGAGCCCATGCCGCCACCGACCGTGAGGAACGGGATGTCGTACATGGGGATCCCCGCGGCGGCGACCATCTGGTCGCTCCATTCGGGCGTGCCGAGCAGCTCCTGGGTGAGGTCACCGGCGGGGGCCGGCGTGTGGGGGGGTGCCAATTCTGCGTCCCTTAGCTACATGGCCAACCGGTTCAGTTGGCCAGAACACTAGTCCTGGTGCGCGCCGAAAACGAGAGGGCGGACCGTCGGATCGTCTCCGGACCGCCGTGCCGTACGGACACGCACCCAGTCAGACGTCCAAAGAGGCCCCGTGGTTCGCCTAAACTCCGCTGAACACCCGGTTCACGTCGGCGGTCGCCAGCACCCCGAAGATCTCACCGCCGCGCTCGACCAGGAGGTACTCCCCGGCGGGCGCCTCGCGCATGGCGTCGATCAGGGCCTCCCCCGACAGGTCGGCGGCCAGCACCAGCGACGGTTCGAGGTTGCGTGCCAGGGAGCCCGCCGTCACCCAGGGGCGGCGGTTCTCCGGGGTCGCCTCGACCGCGACCTCGTTGACGATCCCGGTGGGACGGCCCTCGTGGTCGACCACGACCATTGCCCCCGCCTGGGCCTCCGCGGCCCGGCGCAGCGCCTCGGCGAGCGGCACGTCACCGGTGACCGGGATGGCGCGTCTGGCCAGGGCACGGGCGTTGACCTGCGGGATGCGGGCCCGCACCCGGGCACCGCGCAGCGACTGGGTCGCGCCGAGCCAGATGAAGGAGGCCAGCAGGATGGACCAGACGAGCATGCTCGGACTCGGTGCCTGCCCGCTGACCAGCGCGAGGCCGACGGGCACCGCGACCAGGCCGACGGCGAGCACCCGGCCGACCCAGGCCGCGGCCACGGTGCCGGAGCCCGCGTTCCTGGTCGCCTTCCACACGCCCGCGCGCAGCATGCGCCCGCCGTCGAGCGGCAGCCCCGGTAGCAGGTTGAACACCCCGACGATCAGGTTGGCCAGCCACAGCTGGAAGGTGAGGACGCCGAGGATGGTGTTCGGGTCGATGACCCGGTAGGCGAAGAACCCGACGCCCGCCAGGCCGAGGGAGAGCAGGGGGCCGGCGAAGGCGACCATGAACTCCCTGCTGGGGGTCTCCGGCTCGCGCTCGATCTCGGAGACGCCGCCGAGCAGGTAGAGGGTGATGCGACGGACGGGCAGGCCGTACATCCTGGCGACCACGCAGTGGGCCAGCTCGTGCAGGAGCACCGAGACGTACAGCAGCACCGCGAAGACGAAGGCGACGACATAGGTCATCGGGATGTTCAGCCCGGGCAGCCGGATGCTCACCGACTCCTGGAAGGTGAAGGTGATGAACGCCGCCACGATGAACCAGGTCGGCGAGACGTAGACGGGAATGCCGAACGGCCGCCCCATCCGCAGTCCTGGGTTGTCCTGGCGCGGGCTCTCGCTGCTCACCGCTGGCTCACCATTCCTCGCTCACTTCGCCTTCAGGCCTCGATGCTACGCGCCATCGGGCCCCCCGCAGACGTCCCGATGCCAACCTCGGCCCCAAACTGCCGTCCCGAACTGTCGCCTCAGTGACCTACAGTGCGGACATGTCACTGACCGAGCCCACGATCATCGGAGCCCTGTCGCCGTCCCGCGCCGGTGACTTCATGACGTGCCCGCTGCTCTACCGCTTCCGGGTGATCGATCGGCTGCCGGAGCCGCCGTCACCCGCCGCGGTGCGCGGCACGATGGTCCACTCGGTGCTGGAGCGCCTCTACGACCTTCCTGCCCCCGCGCGCACCTCGGCCGCGGCTCTGGAGCTGCTCGAGCCGCAGTGGCGCAGGTTGCTGACCCAGGAACCCGCCTACGGCGACATGTTCGCCGACGAGGCCGAGCGGGCCGAGTGGCTCGCCCAGGCGGGCGCCATGCTGGAACGCTACTTCACACTGGAGGACCCCACCTGCCTCGAGCCCGCGGAGCGGGAGCTCTATGTGGAGGCGGTGCTGGACAACGGCCTGATGCTGCGCGGCTACATCGACCGGCTCGACGTGGCGCCGACCGGCGAGGTGCGGGTCGTCGACTACAAGACGGGCAGCGCGCCCGGCCCCGCCTTCGAGGCCAAGGCGCTGTTCCAGATGAAGTTCTACGCGCTGACGCTGTGGCGGCTGCACGGTTCGATCCCGCGCCTGCTGCAGCTGATGTACCTGGGGGGTGGCGGTGAGGTCCTGCGCTACGCCCCGGACGAGGCGGATCTGCGCGCCACAGAGCGCAAGGTGCGGGCGCTGTGGACCGCCATCGAGCGGGCGATGGAGACCGGTGAGTGGCCGCCGAGGCCCAGCCGTCTGTGTGACTGGTGCCACTACCAGGAGCTGTGCCCGCAGTTCGGCGGCACTCCCCCGCCGCTGCCCGAACGACAGCCCGGCGACACCGTGCGCAGCACGAGGCGCGCGCCCAGGGCCGCGACCGACGAGCTCTGAGCGGACGCCCGCGGCCCCTTCCCGTCCCTTCCTTGCCCGTACGGGGCTCTCGGGGGCCGGTGAGGGGCTGCCTCCCGGAAAGCCCAGCGGCCCTGGCCCTGGAGGCCCGCACAGCCCCTCCCGCGCCCTCTCCCGGTGTCCCCCATGCCCTGCCGCCTGTCCGTGCCCGCGCGCGTCCCCGGCCGCCCCTTGGAAGACACCTTCCAAGAGCCGTAAAACCCTCTGGACTCTCCAGGAACTCACGCGTTCCTGATCGGTCATCCGTGAGTATGAGGGCGATATCCACCCGCAGCAGGGTGGCGGCAGGGGCTGGGCGCCTAAATTGATTGTGTGCGCAACACCCCCGGCGGCCTGCGGGTCTGGCTCCACGATCGCCCGTTGGTCCCCGACGCGATCCTGGCGGTAGTGCTCGCGGCGGCCGCCGTGCTTTTCCTGCGCGCCGACCCGCCCCGTCCCGGGGTGCCGGACGGCCTCGCCGTCATCCTCGTCGTGGCCTGCTGCCTGTCCCTGGTGCTGCGCCGCAGTAAGCCGTTCCCCCTGCTGGTCCTGGTCTGCCTGGCGGGCGTCGTCCTCACCTTGCTCGGCCTGGACGGCCTGCCGCTCTGGCCCGCCACGCTGACGCTGGTCTACACGGTCGCCGCCCACCGCGGCCTGGCGCTCAGTCTGTGCGCGCTGGCCTGGAGCTTCGCCTGCCACCTCGTCTCCGCGACGCTGGGCGGCGGGCTCGGCGCCTGGGGCGTCCACCTGCCGTTGGCCGTCCTCAGCGTCACCCTGTGGATCACGGGCCGGAGCGTCCGGCTTCGCGAGGCCTACCTGGCGGAGCTGCGCGACCGGGCCGAGCGCACGGAGCGGGCCAGGGAGGCGGACACGCGGGCGGCCAGGGCCGAGGAGCGTTCCCGCATCGCCAGGGAACTGCACGACGTGGTCGCCCACCATGTGAGCGTGATGACCGTCCAGGCCTCTGCGGCACGCCGGGTGCTGGCGACCAACCCCGAAGGGGCCAGGGAGGCGCTGTCGGCGATCGAGGAAACGGGCAGGACGGCGATGGCGGAGATGCGCAACATCGTGGGCGTGCTCAGGACCGACGCCGCGCCCGCGGAACGGAACCCGCAGCCGGGAGTCGGGGAGATCCCCACACTGGTCGAGCAGATGCGCGAGGCGGGCCTGCGAACGCAGCTGTGGATCGAGGGAGAGGCGAGGGGACTGCCCCCCGGCGTCGACCTCGCCGCCTACCGGCTGGTCCAGGAGGCGCTGACCAACAGCCTGCGGCACGCAGGGCCTCTGGCGCGTGCCTGGGTGACGGTACGGCACGAGCACGGCCAGCTGGCCGTACAGATCGAGGACGACGGCCAGGGGCTCGACAGCGCCCGCGCGGGTGATCGGACCGGTCACGGTCTGGTCGGCATTCGCGAGCGTGTCGCCCTCTATGGTGGAGTCCTGAGGATCGGCCCGCGCCCAGAGGGTGGATTCGAGGTCAATGCCCGGTTTCCTCTCAAGGACGTGTGATGACGATCAGAGTGCTGCTGGTGGACGACCAGCCACTGCTGCGCACCGGCTTCCGTCTCATCCTGGAAGCAGAGTCCGACGTCACCGTGGTCGGCGAGGCCGGGGACGGCAAGGCGGCCCAGGACCAGTCGCGCGCGCTGCTGCCCGACGTGGTGCTGATGGACATCCGGATGCCGGGCGTCGACGGCATCGAGGCGACCCGCAGGATCGTCCGCGAGGCGACGGGCGGGGCGCACGTCCCCAAGGTGCTGGTGCTGACGACCTTCGACCTTGACGAGTACATCGTGGAGGCGCTGCGCGCCGGGGCCAGCGGCTTCCTTCTGAAGGACGTCCCGCCCGACGAACTGGTGCAGGCCATCCGGGTGGTCGCGGCGGGCGACGCCATCGTCGCGCCGAGCGTCACCCGCAGGCTGCTGGACAAGTTCGGGGCACGCCTGCCCTCCGCGTACCAGCAGTCGACCCCCGCCCGCCTCGACCGGCTCACCGAGCGCGAGCTTGAGGTGCTGCGGCTGATCGCCAGAGGCATGTCGAACGCGGAGATCGCCGCGGAGCTGGTGGTGAGCGAGACGACGGTCAAGACCCACGTCGGCAACGTGCTCACCAAGCTCGGCCTGCGCGACCGTGTCCAGGCCGTGGTCCTCGCCTACGAGACCGGCCTGATCACCCCGGGCGCCATCCCCTAGAGCGGGTGGCCGCCCCGATGTGACGGGGATCCGCGAACCGCCCCGGCGACGGCCGCGGGAAGACACTCGTCTCGTACGGCCCGGCGGGCCGTACGAGACGAGGTGCGGGACGGATCAGGCAGAAACGGTCTCCGCGGGCTTCGTCTCGCCCGCGTTCGGGGCGTTCTCCGGGAAGTGACAGGCGACCTGGTGCCGGGGGGCCAGCTCAAGCAGCGGCGGCTCGACCGTCTTGCAGATCTCCTGGGCCTTCCAGCACCGGGTGTGGAAGCGGCAGGCGGCAGGCGGGTTGAGCGGGCTGGGCACGTCGCCCTGGAGCCGGATGCGCTCGCGGTCCTTGCGGCGGGCCGGGTCGGGCACCGGTACCGCCGACATGAGGGCGGTGGTGTACGGGTGCATGGGCGAGTCGTACAGGGACTTGCGGTCGGCCAGCTCGACGATCTTGCCGAGGTACATGACCGCGACCCGGTCGCTGATGTGCCGGATGACCGACAGGTCGTGCGCGACGATGACGTAGGTCAGGTCGAGCTCGTTCTGCAGGTCCTCGAGGAGGTTGACCACCTGGGCCTGGATCGACACGTCCAGCGCGGAGACCGGCTCGTCGGCGATGATCAGCTTGGGCTTGAGCGCGAGCGTGCGGGCGATGCCGATGCGCTGGCGCTGGCCGCCGGAGAACTCGTGCGGGTAGCGGTTGTAGTGCTCCGGGTTGAGGCCGACCAGCTCCAGGATGTCCTGGACCGCCTTCTTCGTGCCCTGCTCCGACTTGATCCCCTGGATGCGGAAGGGCGCGCTGACGATGGCGCCGACCGTGTGCCGGGGGTTGAGCGAGGAGTAGGGGTCCTGGAAGATCATCTGCACGTCGCGGCGGAGCGGGCGGATCCTCGGCTGCGACATGTGGGTGATGTCATGGCCCTCGAAGAGGATCTTTCCTCCCGTCGGCTCAAGCAGCCGGGTGATCAGCCTGCCGGTGGTGCTCTTGCCGCAGCCGGACTCGCCGACCAGGCCGAGCGTCTCCCCCCTGCGGACGTCGAAGCTGACCCCGTCGACGGCCTTGACCGCGCCGACCTGGCGGCGGAGCAGGCCCTTCGTCACCGGGAAGTGTTTCTGGAGCCCCTGGACGGACAGCAGCACCTCGGGCTCGGCCGAGGTGGCGGCGCCCTTGTCTTCCTGCGAGGTCACGCGCCCTCCCCCGTCACTCGCGGGCATCCCGTGCGCCCACCGGCTCGCTGGCTACGCTCGCTCACGTGCTCTCCATCATCGGCTTGATCTCGTTGTCCCAGATGGACCGCCGCTCCGTGCGAGGCATGTGGCAGCGGACCAGATGACCGCCCTCGGTCTCCAGCAGCTCGGGCACCTCCGAGGTGGACTTCCCCTCGGTACGGCCCACGAAGCCACACCGGGGGTTGAAGGCGCAGCCGGACGGCACGTTGATCAGGGACGGCGGGGTGCCCTTGATCGGGAGCAGCCGCTCGGTCCGCTCACGGTCCAGGCGGGGCATCGACCCCAGCAAACCCCAGGTGTAGGGGTGCTCGGGCCGGTAGAAGATGTCCTCTGCGGAGCCGTACTCGATGCACTTGCCGCCGTACATCACCAGGATGTCGTCCGACAGCTCGGCCACGACGCCGAGGTCGTGGGTGATGATGATCAGCGCGGAGTTGAACTCGCGCTGCAGGTCGGTCATGAGGTCCAGGATCTGCGCCTGGACGGTCACGTCGAGGGCCGTGGTCGGCTCGTCGGCGATCAGCAGCTCGGGGTCGCAGGAGAGCGCCATGGCGATCATCGCGCGCTGGCGCATGCCACCGGAGAACTGGTGGGGGTAGTCGTCGACCCGCCTGTCCGGCTGCGGGATGCCGACCCGGCCGAGCATGTCGATCGCGTGCTTGCGGGCGACGCCCTTGCTGACCTTGTGGTGGATCCGGTAGGCCTCGACGATCTGGGCCCCGACGGAGTAGAAGGGATGCATCGCGGACAGCGGATCCTGGAAGATCATCGCCATCTTCTTGCCGCGCAGCGTCCGCACGTGGTCGGCGCTGGCGCTGACGAGTTCCTCACCGTCGAGCCAGATCTCACCGGAGATCTTCGCCCTGCCACCCTTGTGCAGGCCCAGGATGCCCAGGCTGGTCACGCTCTTGCCTGAGCCCGACTCGCCCACGATGCCGAGGGTCTTGCCCCGCTCGAGCTTGTACGACAGTCCGTCGACGGACTTGACCAGGCCGTCTTCGGTCGGGAAGTGGATGCGCAGATCGCGCAGCTCGAGGAAGGACTCGGGTGGAGTCGTCATGAGAGCCTCACCCTCGGGTCGACCACCGCGTACAGGATGTCCACGATGAGGTTGGCCAGGACGATGAAGAAGGCCGCGAACAGGGTCACGCCCAGCACCACCGGCAGGTCGTTGCCGCGGATCGCGTCGATGACCAGCTTGCCGATGCCCTGGATGGAGAAGGTGCTCTCGGTGAGCACCGCGCCGCCCAGCAGCAGGCCCAGGTCGAGGCCGAAGATGGTGAGGATCGGGGTCAGCGTGGCGCGCAGGGCGTGCTTGGTGACGACGGTGCGCTCCCTGAGCCCCTTGGCGCGAGCCGTGCGGATGTAGTCCTCACCCATCGTCTCCAGCATGCCCGCCCTGGTGAGCCGGGCATACAGGGCCGCGTAGAGGAACGCCAGGGTGATCCAGGGCAGCACGAGCGCCTGGAACCACATGACGGGGTTCTCCGTGATGGGGGTGTAGCTGCCTCCGCCGGGGAAGATGCCGAGCGTGTAGGCGAACACCGACAGGGACAGCAGGCCGGTGAAGTAGATCGGCAGCGAGACGCCCGCGAGCGCGACCGTCATGGCCGCCCTGTCGAGCACGCTGCCACGTCTCAGCGCGGAGACGACGCCGATGCTGACGCCGGTGACGAGCCAGAGGACCGCGGCGCCGATCGCGAGCGAGAGCGTCGCGGGAAGGCGGTCGAGAAGCGTCGGCCAGACCGGCTGGTTGTTGTTGAAGGAGAAGCCGAAGCAGGGCGCGGGGCACTCGGCCTTCTTGGGGCCGAGGGAGTAATCCTGACCGGCGACGATGCCCTGGGCGAACCGTCCGTACTGCACGAGGAGCGGATCGTCCAGATGCAGCCGCTTGACTGCTCCCTGAATCGCCTCGGGTGTGGCGTCCCGTCCCACGTAACGCGAGGCCATGCCCTCGGGGGTCTGCCCCAGGGCGCGCGGGATGAGGAAGAAGATCGCGAAGGTGGCCATGCTGACAACGGCGAGCATCAGCACGGCGGCGATCACGCGGCGGACGATGAATGCGACCACGATCGTTCGGCCGGAGTGCCCGGGAGGATCGCTCCCGGGCACCGTCAGGCCTTCACCTGCCTTTGGCTAGCTAGAGAAGGACTACTGCTTGACGCCCAGCCAGGTGTAGTCGTACATCCCCCAGGCGGGGTGCACGTACACGTTGGTCAGGTTGGAGGGACGGAAGATCAGGGTCTTCTCGTAGACGAACGACATGAACGCCGCCGACTCCATGACCTTCTGGTCGACCTGCGCCCAGATCTCGTTGCGGGCGGTGGCGTCGGGAGTCTGGATGCCCTTGTCGAGCAGCTCGTTGATCGCCGGGTCGTTCAGCTCCATCTGGTTGTAGTTGCCGGAGGGCTTGATGGCGCGGCCGTCGACGATCTGCGACAGGAAGCCGAAGCCGGACGGCCAGTCGGCGCCCCAGCCGGCGATCATGATGCCCAGGTTGTTCTTGTGCACGAAGTCCGGCTTGCCGGCGTACTGCGCGCTCCAGTCACCCGAGGGGTACTTCTTGATGGTCAGCTTGATGCCGACCCGGGCGAGCGAGGCCTGCAGGGCCTCGGCGACCTGGACCTCCTTGGTCCGGTCACCGCGGACCGCGAGGTTCGCCTCGAAGCCGTTCGGCTGGCCACAGGCCGTCAGGGCCTCCTTGGCCTTGGTCAGGTCACCCTTGTGGTCGGCGCCGTTGGGGTAGAGGTCGAACTGCTTGTAGCCGACGGTGGTCGGGGTCATCGCGGTGGTGCCGATCTCACCGCCGAGCGGGCCGCCCCACGGTGCCTGGGTGGCGGTCTTGTCGGTGGCGTACTGCACGGCCTTGCGGCACTCGACGTTGTCGAACGGCTTGACCTTGGTCGACATCATCGCGTAGCGGTTGAACGGCGTGAAGGGGTTGTCCGTCGAGTCCTTCAGCTTGGGGTCGCTGACAACCTTGGCGCGGCCCGCGGGCTGCATGCCGGTGCCCGCCAGGTCGACCTGGATCTGCCCGGCGATCAGGCGGTTGTCGATGTCCTCGCCGTTCTGGCCGTACTGCACCTCGATGCGGTCCGGCAGCTGCTTGCGGGTGGTGTCGGTCGCCGGGTCCCAGTTCGTGTTCCTGACGAGGTTGAGCTGCTTGCCGACCTCGTAACTCTCGAACTTGTACGGGCCGGTCGAGACGACGGCCTTCTCGTAGTCGACACCGGTGTCCTTGGCCTGCGGCACCGGGGCGGTCTGCGGGTTGGAGACCAGGAAGTCGAACTCGGAGAACGGCGCCTTGAGCTTGAAGACGACGGTGTAGTCGTCGGGGGTCTCGATGCCCTTGAAGTCGTCGAGGTTCTTGTCCTTGTAGGGACCCTTGTAGTCACCCGCGTCGAGGTACAGCGCGAAGTACTTCGGACCGTCGGTCAGCTCGTCGGTGAAGTTGCTGCGGGCGACGGCGTACTTGATGTCCGCGGCCTTGACCTCGGTGCCGTCGTCGTACTTGATGCCCTTTTTGAGCTTGTAGGTCCAGGTCTTGCCATCGGCGCTGACCTCACCGGCGGACTCCGCCAGGTCGGGGACCAGCTTCAGGCCCGCCTCACCGGGCTGGGCGGTGTAGGTCATCAGAGGACGGGCGTACAGCCGCGTGAAGTTCCAGTTCCAGGCGTAGTAGGTGTTGCCCGGATCCGTGGAGTCCGGCTCGTTGGTCAGCGCGAACTTGAGCGTGCCGCCCTTGGCGTCGGAGGGGTTGACGACCTTGGTGTAGGCGTCGTTGTACTTGGCGGTCGAGGCGGCGGCGCCGTCGGTGGCCTTGTTCCCGGAGGACGTGTTGCCACCGCCACCGGCCGTACCGCCGCAGGCGGCAAGCCCCATGGTCAGCACGGTACCCAGCGCGGCGAACGCCAGGGCGTTGGTCTTCCTCATCGTGGTGGTACACCCCTTGTCATGAGTGACGGTGATATGGAAAAACGGTCGGGTTCTCGCGCTACCGGGCGCGCGGATCGAGGGCGTCCCTGAGCCCGTCGCCCAGCAGGTTGAAGGCCATAACGGTGATGAAGATCGCGAGACCGGGGACGATCATGAAGTGCGGGGCGATCTGGTAGTAGTCCACCGCCCGGGTGAGCATGCCTCCCCAGGAGGCCTGGGGCTCGTTCACACCCACGCCGAGGAACGAGAGCGCCGCCTCGAAGAGGATGTTCGTGGGAATGAGCAGCGTCGCGTAGACGAGGATCGGCGCCACGAGGTTCGGAAGCATCTCGCGGAAGATGATGTAGCCGTTCCCCGCACCCAGCGACCGCGCCGCGTCCACGAACTCCCGCTCGCGCAGCGACAGCGTCTGACCGCGCACGATGCGCGCGATGTAGGGCCAGCTGAAGAAGCCGATGATGAACACGATCACCGCGATGCGCAGGCCGTTCCCGCTGAGACCGAGCGCCTGGTCGGGCAGCGCGCCCACGATGGCGATGGCGAACAGCAGCAGCGGGAAGGCCAGGAAGACGTCCATCAGCCTGCTGATGATCGTGTCGACCCAGCCACCGAAGAACCCGGCGAGCACGCCCGCCAGCGAGCCGATCACCACGGAGAGCAGCGTGGCGAGGAAGGCGACCAGCAGCGAGATCTGGGCACCGGAGAGGATCCGGGCGAAGAGGTCGCGCCCGTTGAGCGGCTCGAGGCCGAACGGGTGCTCCAAGCTGATCCCGCCCCACGGCCCGATGGGGGCGCTGGTGAGCGGGTCGACGAGATCGTTGTGCGGGATGTTCGGCTGGTCGCCGAACAATGCGATCAGACCGCCGAAGGGACGCTCGGCGAAGATGGCGACCAGGGTCAGGAAGACCACGACGAAGGCGCCGAAGATCGCCGCCTTGTCTCGCTTGAGGCGTATCCACGCGATCCGACCGAGCGAACGGCCTTCGATGGCCTTTCCGCCCGCCCCTTCAAGAACGGCCTCGGGCTTGGCCTCCATGGCCTGCCCCGAGACATCGAGCGGTGCGGTCATACCAGTGGCCCCCTGGGTCCCAGACGACATTGTCCGATAACGCGTTCCCTGGTCGGGCAGCGCGCGTGAAGTCTATGGGCCGTTTGACGGTCCCGTGACGCAGAATCTATGGGCTGATCTGCGCTGACTAGTCCCCTGAGGCGCTATGTGGCTCAACTGTGATTCATGCGAAATTCATTTGTTTTGATCTTGAAGGGAATGTCTGGGAGCCGTTCTGCTTGTGTCTCGGATTCGTGACATTGCACCAGAAGGTGACTCTGAGTCATCCGATCCCACGGCGCTTGAGAATGGCTTCGATATCCGAGAAATCATCGTCTGCGGCGCCCTTCGCGGCGGGCGCGGCTTTGCTGGGCCGGGACTGGGGCTGAGGCTGAGGCTGGGAGTTTCGCTGGGGCTGGGTTCGAGGCTGCGGTCCCGCGGTGACCCCGGGCCTGGCGGGCCCCGCAGCCGCGGAAGGCGCGGAAGGCGCGGAAGGCTCCGGGGCGGCCGAAGGCGTGGAGGAGCGTCGGCGGCGCAGCACGCCGGACACCAGGAACAGGACCGCCGACAGCGCGGTCACGGCGACCCCGGCCCACACCATGGGATTGAGAACCAGGCCCGCGAAGAACCCGACGATCGCCGTGCCGACCTGCCAGAGGGCGGGCAGCGCGCCGGTCAGGTAAGCCGCCGCGGGCAGCAGCGACCAGGCCACACCACGCAGCCCCGCGGCCGCCCCCTTGCGGCGCATCAGCAGGAAACTCAGCACCAGCCCCACACCGGTCACTCCGGCGCAGAGCGGCAACCACGCGATCTGATCGAACGACATAGCGGACCGCCCCTCGGTATCGGCTTACCCGATCCATCCTGGCACGCCGGAATGAGGCCGTTCCTCCTCCCAGGGGAGGGATCATCCCCTAGGGGTCACGAGGGGTCACGCCTCGCGTCCCCCAGGGACGATCACGACGCCGGGGCGGCTCAGGGGCTCTCGACGGCGGTCACAGGCCCGCGGCGAACAGCTTCCGCAGGACGTCGACGTCGACCTCGCGCAGGGACTCGACGACCAGGCGGCCGGGTGCGGCCGGGATGGGCAGCACGCTGGGCACGGCCACCACCCGGCAGCCCGCCGCGGTGGCCGAGGTCACCCCGTTCGGGGAGTCCTCGAGCACGACGCAGCGGGTCGTGGCGACTCCCAGCAGACGGGCGGCCCGCTCGTACGGCTCCGGGTCCGGCTTGGTCCTCTTCACGTCGTCGCCGGTCACCACGTGGTCGAAGTTGTGCCTGCCGATGCCGTCGAGGCACGCCTCGGCGATGGGCCTGACCGACGAGGTGACCAGCGCGGTCGGCAGGCCGGCCCGCCGTACGGCCGACAGCAGCTCGGCGGCGCCCGGCATCATCTCGATCCCGCCCGAGAGCCTGGTGGTCATGCCCTCGAGCATCCAGGCGGCCACCTCCTCCGGGTCGGCGTCGGAGCCGGAGGCCTTGAGCATGTAGGCCACGGTTGACGGCATGGAGCCGCCGACCAACTGCTCCTGATCGGTCGGCCCCCAATCGCCGCCGAGCCGCTCCATCACCTCGGTCTCGACCTGGAACCAGACCTTCTCGCTGTCGACGAGCAGCCCGTCCATGTCGAAGAGAACCGCGTCCATTTCCCGAAACCCCTTACGGTCAGACGTTGAAATAGTTGGCCTCGGGATGGTGGACGATCAATGCTGAGGTCGACTGCTCCGGGTGGAGCTGGAACTCCTCCGAGAGGTTCACGCCGATCCTGGTCGGGTCGATCAGTTCCATGAGCTGGACCTGGTCCTCCAGGTTGGGGCAGGCGGGGTAGCCGAAGGAGTAACGACAGCCGGTGACGTTGACCTTCAGCATGTCCTCGAGCGACTCGTCGCCGCCGATGCCCAGCTCGGAGCGGACTCGCGCGTGCCAATACTCCGCCAGCGCCTCGGTGAGCTGCACCGAGAGACCGTGCAGCTCCAGGTAGTCGCGGTAGGCGTCCTTGGCGAACAGCTCCGCGGCGGCCTCGGAGACCCGGTTGCCCATCGTGGCGACCTGGAAGGCGACCACGTCGACCTCGCCCGAGTCCCTGGACCTGAAGAAGTCGGACAGGCACAGGTGCCGGTCACGGCGCTGGCGCGGGAAGGTGAACCTGGTGCGCTCATCGCCCGCCTCGTCCAGGATGATCAGCGAGTCGCCGTCGCTGACGCACGGGAAGTAGCCGTAGACGACGGCCGCCTCGAGCAGGCCCTCGGTCTGCATCCGCTCAAGCCACATCCGCAGGCGCGGCCTGCCCTCCGACTCGACCAGTTCCTCGTAGGAGGGGCCGTTGCCGCCCCGCGTGGCCTTGAGCCCCCACTGGCCCATGAACGTGGCCCGCTCGTCGAGGAACGCGGAGTACTCGGCTAGAGAGATGCCCTTGATGACACGCTCGCCGTAGAAGGGCGCCCGCGGCACCGGGTTGTCCGCGGCCACGTCAGAACGGGCGGGCAGCTCCTCGACCGGGGTCCTGACCAGCTTCGCGCCGGTCTTGACGCGCCGCTCGCGCAGCACGGGCAGCGTCGCGCCCTCCTCGCCACGCTTGACCGCCATGAAGGCGTCCATCAGGCGCAGCCCCTCGAAGGCGTCACGGGCGTAGCGGACCTCGCCCTGGAAGAGCTCGGCGAGGTCCTGTTCGACGTAGGCGCGGGTGAGCGCCGCCCCGCCGAGCAGCACGGGGTACTTCTCCGAGATGCCCCTGGAGTTCATCTCCTCCAGGTTCTCCTTCATGATGACCGTGGACTTGACCAGCAGCCCGGACATGCCGATGACGTCGGCCTTATTGTCCTGCGCCGCCTCCAGGATCGCCGAGACCGGCTGCTTGATGCCGAGGTTGACGACCTCGTAGCCGTTGTTGGACAGGATGATGTCGACCAGGTTCTTGCCGATGTCGTGCACGTCGCCCTTGACGGTGGCCAGCACGATGCGGCCCTTGTTCTCGCCCTCGACCCGCTCCATGTGGGGTTCGAGATAGGCGACCGAGGTCTTCATCACCTCGGCCGACTGGAGCACGAACGGCAGCTGCATCTGGCCGGAGCCGAACAACTCACCGACGGTCTTCATGCCGTCCAGCAGCACGTCGTTGACGATCTCCAGGGCGGGGCGCTGGGCGAGGGCCTCCTCGAGGTCGGCCTCGAGGCCCTTGCGCTCGCCGTCGACGATGCGGCGCTTGAGCCGCTCCCACAGCGGCAGGCCGAGCAGCTCGGCCGCCCTGTCCGCCTTGACCGAGGCCGCGTCGACGCCCTCGAACAGCTCCATGAACCGCTGCAGCGGGTCGTAGCCCTCGCGGCGCCGGTCGTAGACCATGTCCAGGGCGACCTGGCGCTGCTCGTCGGGGATGCGCGACACCGGCAGGATCTTGGAGGCGTGCGCGATGGCCGAGTCGAGGCCCGCATTGACGCACTCGTTGAGGAAGACGCTGTTGAGCACGATGCGCGCGGCCGGGTTGAGGCCGAAAGAGATGTTGGACAGGCCGAGGACGGTCTGCACGGCCGGGTAGCGCCGTTTGAGCTCCCTGATCGCCTCGATGGTCTCGACGCCGTCGCGACGGGTCTCCTCCTGGCCGGTCGCGATGGGGAAGGTGAGGGTGTCGACGATGATGTCCTCGACCCTCATCCCCCACTCGTTCCTCAGGTCCTCGATGGTCCTGACGGCGATCCTGACCTTGTCCTCGGCGGTGCGGGCCTGGCCCTGCTCGTCGATGGCCATGACGGTCACCGCGGCGCCGTGCTCGCGGACCAGCTTCATGATCTTGTGGAAGCGCGAATCCGGGCCATCGCCGTCCTCGTAGTTGACCGAGTTGACGATCGCGCGCCCGCCGAGCATCTCCAGCCCGGCCTCGAGCACCGCGGGCTCGGTGGAGTCGAGCACGATCGGCAGGGTCGAGGCGGTGGCGAAGCGGAACGCCAGCTCCCTCATGTCGTCGGCGCCGTCGCGGCCGACGTAGTCGACGCACAGGTCCAGCATGTGGGCGCCGTCGCGGGCCTGCGCCCTGGCGATCTCGACGCACTCCTCCCAGTTGCCCGCGAGCATCGCCTCGCGAAAGGCCTTGGAGCCGTTGGCGTTGGTGCGCTCGCCGATGGCCAGATAAGAGGTGTCCTGGCGGAAGGGGACGCTCTGGTAGAGCGAGGAGGCCCCCGCCTCAGGACGGGGGCGGCGGGCGGCCACCTCGTGGCCGCGCACCCGTTCGACCACCTGGCGCAGGTGCTCCGGCGTGGTACCGCAGCAGCCGCCGACGAGCGAAAGGCCGTAGTCGCGGGCGAAGGCCTCGTGGGCGGAGGCCAGCTCCTGCGGGGAGAGCGGGTAGTAGGCGCCGTCCGAGGTCAGCACGGGCAGTCCCGCGTTCGGCATGCAAGAAAGGCGCACGCGCGCGTGGTTGGCCAGGTAGCGCAGGTGCTCGCTCATCTCGGCGGGACCGGTCGCGCAGTTGAGCCCGATGACGTCGACGCCGAGGGGCTCGATGGCGGTGAGCGCCGCGCCGATCTCGGAGCCGAGCAGCATCGCGCCGTTGGTCTCGATCGTCACCTGGGCGATGATCGGCACATCCCTGCCCGCGTCGGCGATGGCCCTCTTCGCCCCGACGACGGCCGCCTTGACCTGGAGCAGGTCCTGGGAGGTCTCGATGATGAGGGCGTCGGCTCCGCCGGAGATCAGTCCCGCCGCGTTGTCGTAGTAGGCGTCGCGCAGCACGCGGTACGGCTTGTGCCCGAGGGTCGGCAGCTTGGTGCCCGGGCCGATGGAGCCGAGCACATAGCGGGGGCGGTCCTGGGTGCTCCACCGGTCGGCGGCCTGCCTGGCGACACGGGCCCCCGCCTCTGAGTATCGGAAGACGCGCTCGGCGATGTCGTACTCGCCGAGGGCGGCCAGGTTCGCGCCGAAGGTGTTGGTCTCGACGCAGTCGACCCCGACCTCGAAGTAGGCGTCATGCACGGCGCGGACGATGTCGGGACGGGTGACGTTGAGCACCTCGTTGCAGCCCTCGTGGCCCTCGAAGTCGTCGAGGGTGACGTCGTGGGCCTGAAGCATCGTCCCCATTGCCCCGTCGGCGACCATCACTCGCTCGGCCAGGACTTCACGGAAAGACGGAATGCTTGTCATGGGGACAAGACTACTGGGAACCGTCCTGCCGTCACCGTTCATGACGGCGATCGCACCCGTGGCCGGAAACGGCCGGGTCGGCGCACGTCATGGCCGTCGCGACGTGGTCGCGGCGAGACGCCTCCGAACGCGGCGGACGGGCCGTGACGTCCCGATCGTGCCCGCCGCTCCGGGAAGGTGACGTAAAGCCCCCCTCACCGCATAGGCTTAGCGGGATAGTACGGCGAGGAAACCCAGGAGGAGGCCGCGCGTGATCGAACTCGAAGGTCTACCCGAGCTCGTCGACCCGGTGCTGATCGCCGCGTTCGAGGGGTGGAACGACGCGGGCGAGGCTTCGAGCGGAGTGATCGCACACCTCGAGGGCGAGTGGAAGGCGACCCCCTTGGTCTCCTTCGATCCTGAGGAGTACTACGACTTCCAGGTGACACGCCCCGTCGTGGAGATGGGCGAGGGCCTGACCAGGTCCATCACGTGGCCGACGACCAAGCTGTCCGTGGCTCGCCCTCCCGGCTCTGACCGCGACGTGGTGCTGCTTCGCGGCATCGAGCCCAACATGCGCTGGCGCGGGTTCTGCGAGGAGATCATCGTGATCTGCCGCGAGCTGGGCATCGAGCTGGCGGTGCTGCTCGGCGCGCTGCTCAACGACTCCCCGCACACCCGCCCCGTGCCGATCGTGGGTTCCGCGACCGACGAGGGCCTGGCCAGGGCGATCAACCTGGAGCTGAGCCGTTACGAGGGGCCGACCGGCATCGTCGGCGTGCTCCAGCACGCCCTCGGAACCGCCGGAGTGCACGCGGTCTCGCTGTGGGCGTCCGTGCCGCACTACGTGGCCCAGCCGCCCAACCCCAAGGCCACCATGGCACTGCTGAGCCGGATGGAAGACCTGCTCGACATCCCGATGCCGATGGGCGCCCTGGCCGAGGAGTCGCGGGCCTGGGAGCACGGCGTGGACGAGCTGGCCTCCCAGGACAGCGAGGTGGCCGACTACGTCAAGGAGCTCGAGGAGCGCAAGGACGCCGCCGAGTTGCCCGAGGCGAGCGGGGACGCCATCGCGGCGGAGTTCGAACGTTATCTTCGCCGCAGGGATCGCGACGGCGATGGCTGAGACGCCCGCCACATAGTTATAATCATTTACTCCTTTCTCCACGGATTTAGAGTGATAATCGGTGCCCATCCGGGTTCCCCCGGATCACACCGGGTTGCACCACCGGCTCGCAACGATCGGACCACCAGGAGAAACACCGTTCTGTAAACACCGGTGAACGGGCCCGTCACCGCGCCGAACATTGTCCACGTGACAGCGCACGTTAGGGCGATCATGGCCACTCCACAGCTCGACCCGCACCAGAAGGCACAGGAAGCGCGACGCCGCGTCCTAGAGATGGCCGTATTCATGAAACGTGAGGACGGTGAGAACGCCCCCTCGTACCCGCGCGTGCGGGGCACGACCCCGGGGCAGGCGGTGGACATGTTCCTCGCCCTGCTCCAGGACCGGCTCCCGGTCTGGCTCCGCATTCTCGACGATCTGATGTACCTCGTCGGCAAGGGGCGGGTGAACGACAACCTGCTGCCCATCGCACGGGCGGGCATCGACTACTACTCCGAGGTCCAGTCGGCGGCGCTGCCCGCCTTCACCTCCCCCTCGGTCACCGTCCGCTTCCGCGAGGCGATGCGCGACAGCGAGCTCGGCCCCATGTCCGAGGTCGTGCCGCTGGCCGAGTACCTCGCGGCCGAACAGCGGATCGGCCGGATCTCGGCGGAGGCCGACCCGCTCGCCAGCGCGCGGCTGCTGCTGGCCGGATGCTTCCGCCACGCCTACTACGAGATGTTCGTCGGCACCGGGTTCCTGCCCTCGCGGGACGACAGCGCCGAGGAGATCATCCGGGAACTGCGGCTGGAGCGCGCGCCGGGAGACTGCGCGCCGCCCGGCACTCCGGAATGACCACGCGTGCCGGCTCCCCTCCGCCGGCACGCGGCCGAAACGGGCCCGCATGCGCACGGCGTGCCGGAAACGCGACGAGACCCCGGCGACGGTTGAGCCGGCACGACAACGGGAATCGTGTGCGTGACCGTTCGTCGCCTCGGGGAGTGTGCGTGACCGTCCAGCCGATCCGACTGTTCGCCGATCCGATACTGCGGACCGCAGCCGAACCGGTGACCGACTTCGACCGCGAGCTGCGCGGCCTGGTCAAGTCGCTCCAGGCGACCCTGCGCGCGGGAGCGGGCCGCGCGGGCCTTGCCGCCCCGCAGATCGGCGTCTCACTGCGGGTCGTCGTCTACGAGCTCGACGGCAGATCGGGCCACCTGGTCAACCCGCGGCTGGAGCTGTCGGAGCGGCGGGTCGTGGCCGACGAGGCGTGCCTGTCTGCCCCCGGCCTCTGGTGGCCGCTGGAACGCTCCTACATGGCCACCGCCCGCGGCCGCGACATGTTCGGCAAACCCGTCACCCTCCGCGCCCTGGGGATGCTCGCACGGGTCCTCCAGCACGAGGTCGACCATCTCGACGGCACCCTCTTCGTCGACCGCCTCCCCTCCGAGGAGCGGGAACGCTTCTTCGCCTCCATCCCATGACTTGCCGAGCACGAAGCTAGCTGATAGTGTTTTTCGGTTGCAGTCGTAGTTCTCAATCAGCCTTATCATCTCAAGTGCTCAATGAGGTCCGCCGACAGCGGGCATTCCAGTTTCTCCCGATGGTTTCCGCGGGTGCATGGTAGGGTCCGCAACGCAGCCCCGAACCGCCGACCTGGCGGTCCGGTGAGGCTCCCAATGAGGAGAAGTAGTTTTGTCTGAAGGCACCGTTAAGTGGTTCAACGCCGAAAAGGGTTTCGGATTCATCGCGCCGGATGACGGCAGCGCCGATGTGTTCGTGCACTACTCGGCCATCAACTCCGGGGGCTACCGCAGCCTGGAGGAGAACCAGCGGGTCAGCTTCACCACCACGCAGGGTCAGAAGGGCCCGCAGGCCGACCAGGTTCAGGTCATCTGATCTGAACTCAGGACATCAGGTCTTCCCGACCTGATCACATGCCTCAGTCCGGGCCCGTACCGTTTCGGCGGTGCGGGCCCGGACGCTTTTCCCGGCGCGCCGTCGCCTTCCTGCCTGTCGCGCGGATGCTCTCCCCGCCCCCGGGCGCTCGATCGGACGGCTCGCCCCGCGGTGCCTGGGCGGGCCGTCCTGGACGCCCCCTGCCCGCTTCCCGGTCGCGCGGGGCCCGGGATTCCTGCGGGCCCCGCACCGCCATCAGAAACGCCTTCCAGCCGTTTCCCGCGGCACTCACGGTCCCCGCACCACCCGGGCGCAGGAGACCGCTCAGAGTCGTTCTCAGAGCTCGACGCCGAGCAGCGCGTCGGCGACGTCCCTGACGAGCGCGGGCGCCGCCGGGTCCGTGCCTCCGTCCGCCAGCGCCCGCTCCGCCCAGTCGTCGATGATCGCGAGTGCTCCCGGGGCGTCCAGGTCGTCGGCCATCCTGGCCCTGACCTCGCCGAGCAGGCTCTGCGCCTCGGGCCCCGCCTGCAGCCCGGTGGCCGAGCGCCAGCGCGCCAGCCGTACTTCTGCGGTGGCTAGCTGGTCCGCGGTCCACTCCCAGTCGGCGCGGTAGTGGTGCGCCAGCAGCGCCAGGCGGATGGCCATCGGGTCGGTCTGCCCGCGGAGCCTGGAGACGAAGACCAGGTTGCCCTTGGACTTGGACATCTTCTCGCCGTCGAGGGCGACCATGCCCGCGTGGACGTATGCCTTGGCGAAGGGCCATTCTCCACAGGCCACGTGACCCTCGTGGGCGCCGCACTCATGGTGCGGGAAGATCAGGTCGGAGCCGCCACCCGCGACGTCGAACCCGCTGCCCAGGTTGGCCAGCGCGATCGCGGTGCACTCGATGTGCCAGCCCGGCCTGCCCCGGCCAAGGCGCGAGGGCCAGGACGGCTCTCCCGGGCGTTCCGCGCGCCAGAGCAGCCAGTCGAGCGGATGCTTCTTGCCCGGCCTGGCCGGGTCGCCGCCGCGCTCTGCGGAAAGGGTGAGCATCAGCTCCTCCGGGTATCCGGAGACGGCGCCGAACTTGGGGGCGGCCGCGACGTCGAAGTAGACGTCACCGCCGAGGTCGTAGGTCGCGCCCTTATCGCGCAGGCGCTCGATCAGCTCCGCCACCTGGTCGACGACCTCGGTCACGCCGACGTACTCGCGCGGCGGGAGGATGCGCAGCGCCTCCATGTCGGTTCTGAAGAGCTCAATCTCGCGCTCAGCCAGCTCGCGCCAGTCGATCCCGGTCTGCTCGGCTCGCTCGAGGAGGGGATCGTCGACGTCGGTCGCGTTCTGGGTGTAGTGGACCTCGTGACCGGCGTCCCGCCAGGCACGGTTGACCAGGTCGAAGGCGAGGTAGGTGTTGGCGTGCCCGAGGTGGGTTGCGTCGTACGGCGTGATGCCGCAGACGTACATCCGCGCCGTGGGGCCCGGCCTGGTGAGGCCGGTCTCCCCCGCGGCGGTGTCGAACAACCGCAACGGGACACCGGCACCGGGAAGCCGAGGGACCTTCGGCGCAGACCACGATCTCATGTGTTGAGCCTATCCAGCAGACAGACCGCCCTGATCAGACAGGGACGGTGGGCGGTACGGGGCACTTTCTCAACCGCGGGAACCCTGCGGATCATTCCGGCAGGACACGGCGGAACGCCGCCGGGTCCCCGGGATCGCCGGTGAAGTCGTAGCGGACGCCTCCGACGGACAGGCCGAGCAGGGAGACGGACAGGGAGCCGAAGACCCGCCCTCCGGGCAGCTCATGACGGACGATCATGGCGCGGGGGTCGTCCCGGGACAGGCCCGCCCCCGTGGCCAGTTCCCGCCACTCCTCCCAGCGACCGCCGATCGCGTCCGGCCTGGCCGCCTTCGCGAACAGCGGGCGGAAGAACGCGACCCGCTCGTTCTCCTCGCCCCGCTCCCAGCCACTGTTGACGATCATGTGCGTTCCCTCGGGAAGCTTCTCATCCCACAGCGCGACGCCGTCCCAGTGCCAGAGGCGCGCTCCCGCGGGATCGGCCACGAGCAGGTGGAAGGGGTCGTAGCGGGCCGGGTCGAAGCCCGCGAGGTCCCCCTCCGCCGCCACCGCCAACGGCAGGCCGCCGCGTGACAGGCGGGTCTCCTCAGGGGCGAGGACACCCCTGCCGTTGACCAGGGCGCCGACCCGCCCGGCCACGGGGTCGACGGCCAGCCAGGTCCCGCCCGCCAGAAGGTCGCGCCCACCGATCAGGCCCGGCCAGTGCGGGCCAGGGGGAAGCCACGGCCGGTCGGCGAACTCGTCGCGCACCCCGACCAGGATCAGGGGGATCTCCGCACTCGGATCGATGCTGACGACAACCGTGCACATGCCCGGCAGGCTACGCCTTCGCCGGGACGGACCTCAGATCGGGGGCCAGGGAATGGCGGGCCAGTCCTGCGAGGGAAGGGGGTGCAGGCCCGTGTCGAGAAGCCTGCGGACCCGGTCCCAGGTGGCCTCGACCTCGGCAAGGGTGAGGAGCTCGCGGAGGCGACGGCCGAGGCGTCCCTGCTCCAGGTCCCGCTCAAGGCGGGCGAGGACGTTCACCGCCTCGCGGGACAGGGGCTTGCCGCGCCATTGCCAGAGCACGGTGCGCAGCTTGTCGTCGACGGAGAAGGAGACGCCGTGGTCGACGCCGTGGACGTGCCCGTCGGTGAGCGGCAGCAGATGACCGCCCTTGCGGTCGGCGTTGTTGACGACGGCGTCGAAGACAGCCATCCGCCGCAGGGCGGGCTGGCGGCTGCGGATCAGGACCATCAGGTCGGCTTCCGGGTCGGTGTCGATCCAGAGCTGGCACATTCCCGGCCCGAACGGGCCGTCGCGATAGACGGTCGGCGGGACGATCCGCCAGCCGGTCACCGCGGAGACCTCAAAGGCCGCGACCTCCCGGGAGGCGAGCGTCCCGTCGGGGAAGTCCCAGAGCGGTCGCTCCCCACGCACCGGCTTGTAGACGCAGGCCGCGGAGAGGCGGCCGAGCCGGACCGAACAGTAGAGCGTCATGTTGGTCGCCTCGACCAGACGGCCCTCGACCTCCAGCTGGCCGTCGCGGAGCAGACGCAGAGCGTTCTCGTCGTCCAGTCCCGCCGCGGGCGCCGCGCTCAGCGTGAACTCGCTCTCGGCACTCATTCGCCTCCTTCGCCCTGTGAAGCGCTACTACCCCGGTAACCATTGAGACGCACGCAAATATGCCCATCGGCATCGAGCGGCTGGCCGCAGAGCGGGCACGGCGGACGCCCCGCCGCGACAAGGGCGATGGCGCGCCTGGTGAAGGCCCTGGCAGCACCCGGGCTGATATGCACGCGCAGCACCGCGGGCTCGGACAACGACTCGGACAACGGTGACGGCTCGAAGTCCTCGTCCTCCGCGATGGCCTCCTGGGCCTCGATGACCACCTGGGCGGTGTCGGCGTCCCATGCGAGCGCCATGGTGCCCACCCTGAAGTCCTCGCTGATGGGCACGTCCAGCGGGTCGTTGTCTGTGAGCGCGGCGGGGGCCGTCGCGGGCACCTGGGCACCGCGCCGCAACACCTCGTCGAGCAGCTCGTCCAGGCGATCCGCCAACGCGGCGACCTGGAACTTCTCCAGCCCGACGGTTGTCAACCGGCCCTGACCCCGGGCCTGCAGGAAGAACGCTCGTGATCCAGGTTGCCCCACGGCACCGGCCACGAATCTCTCGGGCGGGTCGTAGTCGAAGACCGGCATAGCTCCGACCTTACGTGGTCCCGGCTCCACCGCCGACCGCGGCGTCGCTCCCGGTGAGGTTTTGTCCCCCGTCCTCGTCCTCCGAACCCGCGGGGGGCCGCAGGCCCGTCACATCCCCGCCCAGGTCGTTGAGCCTGAGCACGAAGGGACGCAAGGGGGTGTAGCGGATCGCGGTGAGCGAGGCGGGGTCGGCGGTTATCCGCTGGAACTGGTCCAGGTGCACGCCCATCGCGTCGGCGACGACGGCCTTGATCACGTCTCCGTGGCTGCAGACGAGATAGACGGCGTCGGGGCCGAGCCGCTCGTTCCACTCCCTGACCGCGTTCACCGCCCGGTGCTGCACGGCGGCCAGTGACTCCCCTCCCGGGAACGTCACGGCGCTCGGGTGGGTCTGCACGACCTTCCAGAGCGGGTCCTTGGCCAGCTCGCCGAGCGGGCGCCCTGTCCAGTCGCCATACCGACACTCCCCGAACCTGTCGTCGGTCAGCACCTCGGTGCCGCGCCCGGCAGCCACGGCCTGGGCCGTCTCCTGGCAGCGCTCGAGCGGGCTGGAGACGATCGCGTCCAGTTCGAGCGGTGCCAGCCGTACGGCCAGCGCCTCGGCCTGCGCCCGGCCCGCCTCGCTGAGGTGGACCTCCGGCGTCCAGCCCGCGAGCACAGGACCGGTGAGGTGGGTCAGGCCATGTCTGGCCAGCAGCAGGGTCGTCACGCGGGCAAGTCTTGCAGGCCTTGCTCCACTACTTTTAACTGGCCGGGCGGTACCCTGGCCGGATCATGGAGCAGCGCTATGTGGGCCGGAGCGGCCTGTCGGTATCCCGCCTTGGACTGGGGACGATGACGTGGGGGCGTGACACCGGCGCAGAGGAGGCCGCGGCGCAGCTCCGGACGTTCGCCGAGGCCGGGGGCACTCTCATCGACACCGCGGACGTCTATACGGGCGGCGAGGCGGAGAGGCTGCTCGGGCGGCTGATCCGCGACGCGGTGCCGCGCTCGGAGCTGGTGCTGTCGACGAAGGCCGTGCTCACCCCCGCCGGGCGCAGGCCTCGCGATGCCTCGAGGAGGCATCTGATCGCGGCCATCGACGCCTCGCTGACCCGCCTCGGGGTCAACGAGGTGGACCTGTGGCAACTGCACGCCTTCGATCCGGACGTGCCTCTAGAGGAGACCCTGGCCGCGGTCGACGCCATCGTGTCCTCGGGCAGGGCGGCGTACGCCGGGGTCTGCGACTACACCGGCTGGCAGCTGGCGGCGGCCGCCGTCAGCCAGCGGGCGGTTCCCGGGCGGGTGCCGATCGTCGCGGCCCAGGTCGAGTACTCACTGCTGGCGCGGGAGGCGGAGCGCGAGCTGATCGCGGCGGCCGAGCACGTCGGCGCCGGGGTGCTGGCCTGGTCACCGCTGGGCAGGGGGGTTCTCACCGGCAAGTACCGCACGGGCATCCCCGCCGACTCCCGGGCCGCGACCCCGCACTTCGCCGACTTCGTCACGCCATATCTCGACGAGAGGTGCCGCAGGGTCGTGGAGTCGGTGACGACTGCGGCCGAGGGGCTCGGCGTCTCGCCGCTCTCCGTCGCCCTGTCCTGGGTCCGCGACCAGCCGGGGGTGACCTCGGCCATCATCGGCGCCAGGACCCAGGCCCAGCTGGCGGGAGCGCTCCAAGCGGAGGATCTCAGCCTGCCGGTGGAGATCAGAGAGGCGCTCGACGACGTCTCCGCCGACTGAGGCGGAAGGACGGAAACGGCGGAAGCAGAACGAGAATCCATCTCGCGTATCACTACTCGATACCGAATGGCAACTTTACGTGGAAAAACCTGGCCTCCCCACAAAACTGTCAATGGTGACAGGAGGGGCACCCAGGTGTCAGCGAAGTTCCGTCACCGATGTGCAAGGGGGACAATTGCGAACTGCGATCTCTGCCGGCGCCCTGGCGCTGACGCTGGGCGGCCTGCTGCTCGTCGTCGCGCCCGCCCCCGCGAGCGCCGCCACCTGGATGGGCGACTGCGAGGACGGCGGACTGCTGGGCGGGGTGACCGATGGCCTCTGCAAGGCGGTCGACGCCGTGGGCACCGTCGTGAACGGAATAGCCGCCGGCCCCACCTCCGACACCGGCGGCCTTGACTACAACGCGGAGATCCCGCCCAATGGCCAGAAAGATGGAAAACCCAAAAAGGGAGAAAAAGCCGGAAAGAACGAGAAAAACGGGAATGCGCAGAGCGGAACGGGCGGCCTGGGTGAGGAGAACGACCTGGACGTCGCTCGGCAGGTCACCTCCCCTGACCCGGCAACCGACGCCTTCGCGACGCCAGAGGCGGACGATACCCGTGAGGAGGGCCTGTTGCCCAAGGATCTCAGCAGCGTCTGCTCCCCGCTGACGGGGTCTCCCGAATGCCCGAGCACGTCGGCGATCTCGACCCCGGAAGAGAGCGCTCCCCCCTCGGTGTCCCCGCGCCCGAGCCCCTCGCGCAGGAGCAGGCCCATCCCGACCGACGAGGAGACGGCGGCGCCGTTGCCGAGGGAGCCGTTGCGTCCCCCGCAGACCCGCGGGCGCGAGACTGAAGGGAACGAGCACGAGGACGAGGCGCGGCCCGAGGTCTCCACCCCGCCTCCCGTGGTCGACGCGGAGGCTCCCCGGCTCGAGCTCCTGTGGCCGACGGGCCCGGTCATGCGGAAGTTCCAGCGGGCCGTCACACCGACCCGGTCATCGGACCCCCTCGGCACCGCGCTCACCACCGCCCTGCTGATCGCCGCGATCCTCGCCGTCCGCGTGCTGTACGCCAGGCGGATCGGCGAGGAGTCCATACCGCTGGAGCCGCTCCGAATGAAGCGGCACAGGACGGCCTAAGCGGGCGCCCCTTTAGGAGCCGACCGCGTGCACGCCTCCGTCGACGTGCACGATCTCACCGGTCGTGGCCGGGAACCAGTCGGACATCAGCGCCAGGCACGCCTTGGCCGCGGGCACGGTGTCGCTCAGGTCCCAGCCGAGCGGCGCCTTCTGCGGCCAGCTGTCCTCGAACTCCGCGAAGCCCGGGATGCTCTTGGCGGCCATCGTGCGCAGCGGCCCGGCGGCCACCAGGTTGACGCGGATTCCATGCTTGCCGAGGTCGCGGGCGAGGTAACGGGAGCAGGACTCAAGGCCGGCCTTGGCCACGCCCATCCAGTCGTAGACCGGCCAGGCCCTGCTCGCGTCGAAGTCGAGCCCGACGACCGCGCCGCCCTCCTTCATCAGCGGAAGGCAGGCCACGGCCAGCGACTTGAACGAGTAGGTCGAGACATGCAGCGCGGTCGCCACGTCCTCCCACGAGGTGTTCAAGAAGTTTCCGCCGAGGCAGCTCTGCGGGGCGAAGCCGATGGAGTGCACCACGCCGTCGAGGCCGTCCAGGTGCTCGCCGACCCGGTCGGCCAGCGAGTCGAGGTGCTCGGTGTTCTGCACGTCCAGCTCGATCACCGGCGGCGGCTCCGGCAGCCGCTTGGCGATGCGCTCGACCAAGCTGAGCCTGCCGAACCCGGTCAGCACAACCTGCGCGCCCTCCAGCTGGGCCAGCTTGGCGACGGAGAAGGCGATGGAGGCGTCGGTCAGGACGCCGGTGACCAGGATGCGCTTGCCTTCGAGGATTCCCATTTGTCAGTGCCCCATTCCCAGGCCGCCGTCAACGGGGATCACGGCCCCGGTGATGTAGGCGGCGTCCTCACCGGCCAGGAACCTGACCACGCGCGCGATCTCGTCGGTGCTGGCGTAACGGCCCAGCGGGATGTTCTTGCGGATCTGCTCCTGGTAGGCCTCGTCGAGCTCGGCCGTCATGTCGGTCTCGACGAAACCCGGGGCGACCACGTTGACCGTGATGCCCCGCGAGCCGAGCTCCCTGGCCACCGACCTGGCGAAGCCGATCAGCCCCGCCTTCGAGGCCGCGTAGTTGCTCTGCCCGGCAGAGCCGAGCATGGCGACCACCGAGGAGATGAGCACGATCCTGCCGCGCTTGAGCTTGAGCATGCCACGGGTCGCGCGCTTGGCCACCCGGTACGCGCCGGTCAAGTTGGCGTCGATGACGTCGGTGAAGGTCTCCTCCTTCATCATCGGCAGCAGCGTGTCCCGGGTGATGCCCGCGTTCGCGACGAGCACCTCGACCGGGCCGTGCTCGGCCTCGATCTTCCCGAACGCCGCGTCGACATCGGCCGTGCTGGTCACATCGCAGCGCACACCGAACAGTCCCTCCGGGGGCTGTCCTGAGCGGTAGGTCACGGCGACAGCGTCACCGGCCCTGGCGAATTCGCGGGCGATCGCGAGGCCGATGCCGCGATTGCCGCCGGTTACGAGAACAGATCGAGCCATGTAGCCGACGCTATCGGCTACCCGGGGGTAAACCTCTTGTCCGTGAGGGACAAGATCACAGGGTTAGGATCGTTGACATGCGCCAGATCGATCCCGATTTCCTCGCCCTGCCGATGAGGCGGCTGGCGGACGCGGCCTTGCAACGTGCCCGCGACCTCGGCGCCGAGCATGCCGACTTCCGGTTCGAGCGTGTCCGCGCGGAGACCCTCCGCCTGTCCGACGCGCTGCCCGAGGGCTCCGGCGACGCCGACGACCTCGGCTACGCCGTACGGGTCGTCAAAAACGGCACGTGGGGCTTCGCGGCAGGCATCGAGCTCACCGCGGAGGCGGCCGTGCGGGTCGCGGAGCAGGCGGTGGAGGTGGCCGTCGTCTCGGCCGCGGTCAACCGCGAGCCGGTCGAGCTGGCCGGGGAACCGGTCCACTCCGACGTCACCTGGGTCTCCGCGTACGACGTCGACCCGTTCGACGTGCCGATGCGCGACAAGGTCGCCCTGCTCGCGAGCTGGTCGGAGGGTCTGCTGCGGGATCCGCGGGTCGACCATGTGCAGGCCTCGCTCATGCAGGTCAAGGAGCAGAAGTTCTACGCGGACACGGCCGGGACCTCGGTCACGCAGCAGCGGGTGCGCATGCATCCCCAGCTGGAGGCGATGCGGGTCGAGGACGGCAGGTTCGAGTCGATGCGCACACTCGCCCCGCCGGTCGGCCGGGGATATGAGTACCTCACGGGTACCGCATGGGACTTCCCGGGCGAGCTTTCGCGCATCCCCGAATACCTGGCGGAGAAGCTCAAGGCCCCCTCCGTCGAGGACGGACGCTACGACCTGGTCATCGACCCGTCTAACCTGTGGCTGACGATCCACGAGTCGATCGGGCATGCGACCGAGCTGGACCGCGCCCTCGGCTATGAGGCGGCCTACGCCGGGACCAGCTTCGCCACCTTCGACCAGCTCGGCACGCTGGTGTACGGCTCGCCGGTGATGAACGTCGTCGGCGACCGCACCGCGGAACACGGCCTGGCGACGGTCGGCTACGACGACGAGGGTGTAGCGGCCAAGCGGTTCGACATCATCTCCGACGGCGTCCTGGTCGGCTACCAGCTCGACCGGCGGATGGCGCTGCTGAAGGGGCTGGGCGCCTCCAACGGCTGTGCCTTCGCCGACTCCCCCGGGCACACCCCGATCCAGCGCATGGCCAATGTCTCGCTTCTTCCCGCCCCGCAGGGCCCGTCGACCGAGGAGCTCATCTCCGGGGTCGAGCGCGGCATCTACGTGGTCGGCGACAAGAGCTGGTCCATCGACATGCAGCGGTACAACTTCCAGTTCACCGCCCAGCGGTTCTACCGGATCGAGAACGGCAGGCTCGCGGGCCAGCTCCGCGACGTCGCCTATCAGGCGACGACCACCGACTTCTGGCGGTCGATGACGGCCGTCGGCGGACCGCAGACCTACGTGCTGGGCGGCGCGTTCAACTGTGGCAAGGGCCAGCCTGGCCAGGTCGCCCCGGTCAGCCACGGCTGCCCCTCCGCGATCTTCCGTGACGTACGCGTCCTCAACACCCTGCGGGAGAGCGGCAAGTGAGCGGGCAGAGCGGCAGGCACGGGCTCCAGGGCCCGGTCGGGAAGAACGCGTTCACGAGCGGGCAACCGACGAACACCGCACGCCAGGGGACGCCCCTGCGGGCAACCGGTCAAGGAGTGGGATGAGTCCCCAGGAAATCATCGAAAAAGCCCTGGACCTCTCCACGGCCGACGACACCGTCGTGATCGTGGACGAGACCTCCAGTGCCAACCTGCGGTTCGCGGGCAACACGCTCACGACCAACGGCGTGACCCGCTCGTCGCAGCTCACCGTGATCTCGATCGCGGGACGGGGAGTTGGCGTGGTCTCACGGGCGGCGGTCCGCCCCGAGCAACTCGCCGACATCGTCGCGGCGGCCGACCACGCGGCCGAGGACGCGCAGCCGTCGGAGGACGCGAGGCCGCTGATCGAGGGCGCCCGCTCCGCGGACTGGGACGCGGCGCCCGAACCCACCTCCATCGGGGTCTTCGGCGCGTTCGCCCCGGCTCTCGGCGAGGCGTTCGCCGCCGCCGAGGCGGGCGGGCGCAGGCTGTACGGCTTCGCCGAGCAGGTCGTCACCACCACCTTCATCGGCACCTCGACGGGGACCAGGCTCCGCCACACGCAGCCGACGGGGCGTTTCGAGCTGAACGCCAAGTCCCCGGACATGAAGCGTTCCGCGTGGGCGGGCGTGGCCACCCGTGACTTCTCCGACGTGGACGTGGCGACGCTGGACGCCTCGCTGGCCAGGCGTCTTGAGTGGGCGAAGAACCGGATCGACCTGCCGGCAGGCCGATACGAGACACTGCTGCCGCCGACGGCCGTGGCCGACCTGATGATCTACCTGTACTGGACCGCCGGGGCCAGGGATGCGCTCGAGGGCCGCACGGTCTTCTCCAGGCCCGGCGGCGGCACCCGCGTCGGAGACACCCTCTCCCCCCTTCCGGTCCGCCTATACAGCGACCCCGCCGTGCCGGGCATCGAGTGCGCGCCGTTCGTGGTCGCGCACTCCTCCAGCAGGCAGAGCTCGGTGTTCGACAACGGACTGTCGCTGGCGCCGACAGACTGGATCGCGGACGGGGCGCTGGCGCACCTGCTGCAGACCAGGCACTCTGCGGAGCTGACCGGCCTGCCCGTGACCCCGGCGACGGACAACCTGATCATGACGGGCCCCGAGGGCGGCAGGTCGCTTGAGGAGATGATCGCCTCGACCGAGCGCGGCCTGCTGCTCACCTGCCTGTGGTACATCCGCGAGGTCGACCCGCAGAGCCTGCTGCTGACCGGCCTGACCCGCGACGGCGTCTACCTGGTCGAGAACGGCGAGGTCGTCGGCGAGGTGAACAACTTCCGTTTCAACGAGAGCCCGGTCGACCTGCTCGGCCGTCTCACCGAGGTCGGGGCCGCCGAGCAGACCCTGCCCCGCGAGTGGAACGACTACTTCACCCGCACCGTCATGCCCGCGATCCGGGTGCCCGACTTCAACATGTCGACGGTCAGCCAGGCCAGCTAGGCCGAGCCGGACGCGGCGGGCGTGCCCTCGGGCCGCCCGCCCTCACGGGGGTCTCCCCGTCACGGCCCCGCACCGTCCCCGCCGTCTCAGGGACGGCGGGGCGTAGAGCGGGAGCGCCGTACGGGTCAGGTGTCCTCGAGGCGGAAGCCGACCTTCATGCCGACCTGGAAGTGCCCGATCTCGCCGTCGACGATGTGCCCTCTGACCTCGGTCACCTCGAACCAGTCGAGATGGCGCAGGGTCTGCGCGGCGCGCCGGACCCCGTTGCGAACGGCCGCCTCGATGCTCTCCCCCGACGTGCCGACTATCTCCGTCACCCGGTACGTACGATCCGTCATCGCGTCCTCCTTGCCGAAGGCCATGGTCGCACGCACTTTCACACCCGTCTGAGGCGAGGTCTAGGTTGGAGGTGTGAAGAGATGGCACAGGCGGCAGACGGTGCACCAGGTTACCGACGCGCGGCCTTCGCTGAGCGAGGACATCGGCAAGCGCGAGAGGAGCTACTTCATCAAGATGGGGATCCGGCTGGTCTGCCTGGTTCTCGCCTTCACCGTACCGGCCCCGTTGCCCGTGCGGCTGCTGCTCTTCGCCGGTGCGATCTTTTTACCGTACGTTGCCGTTATCGGGGCCAACGCACCACGCCGCGAAGCCGAGAGTGTCTTCGACGTTACGGATAACAGCCAGAGCGAGATTCCACGCCACCGACGCGAGATCGGGTCGTGACTAACTCTTGACGCATCTCAGGGGTTGGAGGTGTACGCTTTAACCAAGTGCCCTGGTCCCCCGTCGGGGCACTGGTGCCGGCGTTCCGGGCCCCCGTCGGAACGCCGATGAAGCGACGCCGGGTGGTTTGCCCAGATCTGAAGTGATCACGTCTTAACTCAAGTCACTACAATAAGA
>NZ_JBFBCE010000086.1:0-41099 GCF_040689595.1 Streptosporangium sp. NPDC051023
AGCCGTGGTCGAGCCCGGCCATCCGGATGACCTTGAGGACGGGCTCGGTGACGTCTCCATCGATTGTCGGCACGTTCCGGTGAACTCCGCCAACACTTGAACTCCGGTTTTAAGAACGGGCGCGAAACGGCTGATCGCCCTGGCGCGCCTCGGGATTCGGGGGGCTTCGGGGGGATTCGGAGCGTGTCCGCGCACGGCTTCGATCCGCCGGGCGGGCAGGCCGCGAGGCTCAACAGGTCGGGCCGAGTCGGCCATAACACTTGTCTGTGAACCATCCTCTTAATTCGCCTCTTTTGCCTCGCCCATGGAACGCTCTGAGCAAAACGAACAGTGAGAATCGGGTGGGGATCACGGTGTCATCGGGTAACACAGGGTCGGCGTGGCGACGCCCTGGTCGAGCGATCGCCTCAGCAGCGGGGGTCGTCGCGACCATGCTGGTCATGGCGAGCTGTTCCTTCGGCACCACCGCGGGCCAGGCGGCTCCCGCCACGCGGCAGTCCGCTGCTCCGTCATCCGCTGCTCCGTCAAAGGGAGCGTCCGACACCAAAATCCGGAAACCACCCACGGTGGACCCCGCATGGCCTCGCTGGGGATTCACTCACGCGGGGGTCAGCGCCAACAATGTCACCGAGCGCTTCGAGCAGGACGTGTCCCAGCGGCTCGCCCAGACCCCAATGCTGCAGAACCAGCACATCATGGGGTTCGGAGCGCTCAACCCGGAACCCCGCCCGCAGGAGTTCTTCTGGGAGGACCTCGACAGCCGGACGAACCTCATGAAGCAGTCCGGCGGCACACAGGTCATCACGCTCTGCTGCGCCCCTGACTGGATGAAGGGCGGTCCCGAAGGCCCGACCGAGGAGTCGGCCTGGGCCGAGCACCTGGAGGACGCCCCTTACCCCGAGCACTTCGACGACTTCGCCAAGCTGGCGGCGGCCGTCGCCTCGAGGTACCGCGACGTCAAGTACTTCATGGTCTGGAACGAGCTCAAGGGTTTCTGGAAAGACCACTCCCAGCCCGCGGACTTCAAGGGCTACACCGAGCTCTACAACAAGGTCTACGACGCGGTGAAGGCCGTCAGGCCGGACGCCAAGATCGGCGGACCCTACATCGGCTTCGACAGCAACAAGACCGGCGAGTCCGAGCTGCGGGGTCCGTGGGGAGTCGTCAACCAGAACGCCCTTGACGCCTTCGAGTACTGGTTCAAGAACAAGAAAGGCGCCGACTTCATCGTGGTCGACGGCGCCTCACCGACCGACGCCCACGAGTTGCTGCCCGACGCGTTCGGGGCGCTGAGCAAGTTCAGCGCGGTCACCACCTGGCTGCGCGACAGGACCGGCGACCTGCCGATCTGGTGGTCGGAGTGGTACTTCGTCCCCGAGGACGGCACCACGTGGCCCGAGACCATGCGGCTCGCCGTCCAGGCCGCCTCGATGATCGAGTTCGCCAGGAGCGGCGCCACCACGGCGCTTTACTGGAATCCGCAAACCAAGGGGGGAGCCTGCCAGGCCTGTATGTGGGCCCCGCAGACCGGTGCCGAGCTGCCGACCGGCCGCCTGATGAGCGACTTCGCCAGGTGGTTCCCCGCCGGAGCCGAGCTGCAGGACGTCGCCTCCTCCGACCCCGGAGTACGGGTGCTGGCGCAGCCTCAGCGACTGGTGATGGTCAACACCACCGACGGGCAGGTCACCACGACCGTGGACGGTAGGAAGTTCACCCTCAAGCCTTACGAGATCAAGTGGAGCGACCGCTGATCCCTCCCGCGCGGGCCGCCCGACGGTGCGACGTCCCGGCGAGCCTCCGCCGGTGACGTCGCTCAGGAGCCGAATCCTCAGGAGTTCACCGAACGGGGACCTGGAGCGGGGAGAGGCCGGTCTCGTGTGCTGCGGCCCGGCCCGCCCTGCGGCCGAAGAACGTGCCGTCACCCAGTGACGTCCCGCTGATGTAGCCCTCGCCGTGTATGCCCGAGCTGGCCCTGCCCGCGGCGTACAGGCCGAGGATCGGCTCGCCGGACAGGTTGAGCACGACTCCGTCGATCGTGGTGTGCAGACCGCCGAGGGTGAAGCCCGCGACGCCCGTGCCCGCGCCCGCGCTCTCCCTGCTACCGGTGTTGAAGCCCAGACGCGGGTCGATCGCCGCGAAGGGCCCCTTGAGCGGCCGCAGCCACTTGGCGTCCTTGTGGAAGTAGGGGTCCTCGCCCTGCTCCGCATGGCGGTTGTAGGTGGCGACCGTCGATTCGAGCGCCCCGGGAGGCATGCCGAGCGCGTCCTCAAGCTCGGCGAGCGTCTCCGCGACGTGCTCGGGATGAACTCCCCACAGGTCTCCCGCGGGAATGTCCTCGTAGCCCTCCTCGTCGATGATCGCCCAGTACGGTCCCGGCTGGTGCTGCACGGCGGCGACACTGACCAGGCCCGGGTAGACGTCCTCGTTGATGAAGCGCTGCCCGTGGGCGTTGACGAGCATGCCCCGCGTGATCATCGCGGGCAGCACGGTCAGCGCGATCTCGACGACCGACATACGCCGGGTCGCGGCGCCGATCGCGGCCGCCATCCTGATGCCGCCGCCGTCGTCGAGACCGTCGCTGACCTTGCCGTGCCCCAGGAGCACCGGGGCGTGCTGCTCGAGCATCTCCTCGGAGTCGACGAAGCCACCGGTGGTGAGGATGACCGCCTTGCGCGCGCGGTAGGTCACCCGCGTGCCGTACCGCCGCGCCACCACGCCGACGACGCGTCCCTTACCGTCGACCACCAGGTTGGTGGCAAGGGTGTCGGGGTGGGTGACGGCCCCGGCGGACGTGGCGGCCTCGACGAGCTTCTCCATGATCAGCCAGCCGCCGAAGTTCTCGGCGGCCGGCCGGTGACCCCGGGGGGCGGGCTTGGCGACGGTGTTGTACGGCCAGGCGTTCTCCCCCAGCCACATCAGGCCGTCGTCCGTCGGCGGCATCCAGCTCGGCGCGTCGTAGAGGCGCTCGTTGAAGGTCAGCCCCCGGTCGCGAAACCACTGGAAGTGCTCGACGCTGCCGTCGCAGTACAGGCGCAGCTTCTCCTCGTCCGCGTGCGGGCCGAGCGCCGCCCTGAGGTAGGCGAACATCTCGTCGGGGGTGTCGTCGAAGCCGCAGGCCTTCTGCACCGACGTGCCGCCGCCGAGGTAGAGCTCGCCGCCCGACAGCGCCGAGGATCCTCCTGGGCCACCCGCGCGGTCGAGCATGAGGACCTTCGCCCCCGCGACGGCCGCCTCGTAGGCCGCGGCCGCTCCCGCGCAGCCGAACCCGACGACGAGGACGTCGCATTCGTGGTCGTAGCCGGTGAGCGAGGCGGCGACCGGTTCGACCGGCCTCATGACGCCGTGGATGGGGTGAAGGCGGCCAGCGGCTCGGAGCCTGACCAGTCGTGACCCCAGTAGCTGTCGGCGGTGATCTCCTCCGCGGTGTAGTGCGTCTCGTCGACGAGCATGCCCTCGGTGCCGTACTCCAGGTCCCAGCCGCCGGGAGCCCGGACGTAGAAGGAGACCATCTTGTCGTTGGTGTGCCTGCCCAGTGTCGAGGAGACGGAGAAGCCGAGCCTGCGCACGTTGTCCAGCGCCCGGCCGACGGCGTCGAGGCTGTCGACCTCGACCATGAGGTGCACCAGGCCCGGGTCGCCGCCGTGCGGGGCGGGGCAGACCGCGAGGCTGTGGTGACGCCGGTTGACACCCATGAAGCGCACGCGCCTGGCGGGCCCGTCCCCCTTTCCGCCGCCGAGCCGGATGGCCCCGCGGGGCAGAAAGCCGAGCACCTCGGTGTAGAAGGAGACGGTCTCCTCCATGGAGGTGGTGGGCAGCACCACGTGGCCCATTCCCTGCTCTCCGGTGACGAAGCGCTGACCCATGCCGGTGAGCACCGGGCTGTGGTCGAGGACGGGGGCGAAGAAGACCTCGACAGGGGTGCCGGACGGGTCGTCGAAGGCGATCACCCGCTCGGCGTCGCGTTCTGCGGACTCATGCTCGGAGAGCACCTTGACCGCCGTGCCCGACGCCTCGACGGCCCTGCCGACGGCGGCGAGCGCGAACTGGTCGCGGACCTCCCAGCCGACGGCGAGGACACGGTCGGTGTCGCCGGGCAGCACGACGAGCCGTGCCCGGCGTTCGTCCATGCGAAGGTAGAGCCCTTCGGGGTCCGGTCCCGAGCCCTCGGCGAAGCCGAGGGCGTCGATCACCAGTTCGCGCCAGCGCGCGACGTCACGCGTCTGGACCCTCAGGTAGCCGAGTCCACGGATCTGCGTCATTTTCTCCACCCATTCGTTCGTTGGCGGGTTTCCTGCGACCGGGTTCTAGATCATCGAGCGCATGGGGCCCTGCGGGGGCTCGATGTCCAGCTGCGTCAGGGCGGAGGCGTGGAAGACGGAGCCGGGCACGTGGATCGCGTGCGCCAGACCCATGTGGGCGTCCCGCCAGAAGCGCTGGATGGGGTTGTCCACGCGCATCGCGTTGCCTCCCGAACGCGCCACGATCTCGTCGACCGCCCGCACGGCCCGCCAGGCCGCCTGGACCTGGACGCGGCGGCCTCTGGCGCGCTCGTCGAAGGTGATCTCCCGTCCGGAGGCGACGGCGTCGTACATCCGCGAGACGTTGTCGAGCAGCGCCGCCCGCGAGGCCTCGATGTCCGCGGCGGCCTCGCTGATCGCGTAGAGCACGTACGGATCGTCCTTGATCTTCGTGCCGGTGACCTGGACCCGTGTCCGCTGGTAGGCCAGGTGGTGGGCCAGGGCGCCCTCGGCGATGCCGATCACCGCGGAGGTGATGCCGAGCGGGAAGGCGCAGGAGAAGGGCAGGAGGTAGCCCGGGTCGGCCAGTCCCGCCTCGCGCTGCGCGCTGCCGTCGACGACCTTGGAGTACAGGAGGGTCCGGTAGGCCGGGACGAAGGCGTCCTTGACGACGATGTCCTTGCTGCCGGTGCCGCGCAGCCCGACCACGTTCCAGGTGTCCTCGACGATCTCGTAGTCCGAGCGCGGCAGGATGAGGTGCAGCGAGACGGGCGGCTGGACCGGCCTGCCCTCGTCGTCGCCGAGGAAGCCGCCCAGGAAGATCCAGTCGCAGTGGTCGGTGCCGGAGGAGAACTGCCAGCGCCCGTTGAAGACGTAGCCTCCGTCGACGGGACGGGCGACCCCCATCGGCGCGTACGGCGAGGCGATCCAGGTGTCCTGGTCCTCCCCCCAGATCTCCTGTTGCACCTTCGGGTCGGCGAAGGCCATCTCCCACGGGTGCACCCCGACGATGCCCGCGACCCAGCCGGTCGAGCCGTCAAGGCTGGCGATCTTCATCACCGTCTCGGCGAACTCCCTGGGGTGGACCTCGAGACCGCCGTGGGCGGCGGGCTGGAGCATCCTGATCGCCCCGGCCTCGCGCAACACCTTGGCCGCCTGGTCGTCGAGCCTGCCGAGCGCCTCGTTCGAGGGAGCCAGCGTGCTGATCTCCTCGGCGCGCTCCGTGATCGTGTCGAGTACCCGGTTGGTCATGGCTGCTGTCCCTTCCCCGCGAGGGCGACTGCGATTTCGATGAGCTGGTCCTCCTGGCCGCCGACGAGCTTGCGGCGCCCGGCCTCGATGAGGATCTCGGCGCCGGAGACGCCGTACCTCCTGGCCTGCCGGTCGGCGTGCTTGAGGAAGCTGGAGTAGACGCCCGCGTAGCCCATGGTCAGCGACAGCCTGTCGAGCAGGCACTCGCCGTCCATGATCGGCCGCACGACGTCCTCGGCGGCGTCGATGATCTTCAGGGTGTCGATGCCGGTGTGGATGCCGAGCTTCTCCGCGACCGCGACGAACCCCTCGACGGGGGTGTTGCCCGCGCCCGCCCCGAACCTGCGGGTCGAGCCGTCGATCTGGAGGGCGCCCGCTCTGACCGCGAGGACGGAGTTGGCGACGCCGAGGCCGAGGTTCTCGTGGCCGTGGAAGCCGACCTGGGCGTCCTGCCCCAGCTCGGCGACCAGGGCGGAGATGCGGTCCGAGGTCTGCTCCATGATCAGCGCACCGGCGGAGTCGACGACGTAGACGCACTGGCAGCCCGCGTCCGCCATGATCCGCGCCTGCTTCGCGAGAACCTCCGGCGGCTGGGTGTGCGACATCATCAGGAACCCGACGGTCTCCAGGCCGAGGTCCCTGGCCAGCCCGAAGTGCTGGGCGGAGATGTCCGCCTCGGTGCAGTGCGTGGCGATCCGGCAGATGCTTGCGCCGTTGTCCGCGGCCTCGCGGATGTCGTCCTGGACTCCGAGACCCGGCAGCATGAGGAAGGCGATCTTCGCCTGCTTCGCGGTCTCGACCGCGGCTTTGATCAACTCCTGCTCCGGGGTGTGGCTGAACCCGTAGTTGAACGAGGAGCCGCCGAGCCCGTCCCCGTGGGTGACCTCGATGACCGGCACTCCGGCGTCGTCGAGAGCGCCGACGATGGCGCGGACGTGCTCGACGGTGAACTGGTGCTGCTTGGCGTGCGAGCCGTCACGCAACGACGAGTCGGTGACCCGGATGTCCAGGTCGGCGCCGTGGGGCATGGGTGGATCTCCTTGTGACTAAGAGGAAACGCGCTCGGAGACGACGCGCTGCGCGAAGCCCTCGCCGACCTTGGTGGCGGCGGCGGTCATGATGTCGAGGTTGCCGGAGTACGGCGGGAGGAAGTCGCCCGCGCCCTCGACCTCCAGGAAGACGGCGACCCTGGCGAGCCCGCCGCTCACCGGCGTCGGGTCGTCGAACTGGGGTTCGGCGCGCAGCCGGTAACCGGGCACATAGGAGGCCACGTCGGCGACGACGTCCATGATCGAGGCTGCGATCGCGTCCCGGTCGGCGTCCTCGGGGATCGCGCAGAACACCGTGTCCTGCATGAGCATCGGCGGCTCGGCCGGGTTAAGGATGATGATCGCCTTGCCGCGCGCGGCGCCGCCGATCGTCTCGATGCCGCGGCTGGTGGTCTTGGTGAACTCGTCGATGTTGGCCCGCGTCCCGGGACCCGCGGACGGCGAGGCGACGCTGGCGACGATCTCGGCGTAGGCCACCTCGGTGATCCGGGAGACGGCGTGGACCATCGGGATGGTCGCCTGCCCGCCGCAGGTGATCAGGCTGACGTTCGGCGCGTCCAGATGGGCGCCGAGGTTGACCGCGGGCACGACCGCGGGTCCGATCGCCGCGGGTGTCAGGTCGACGGCCTGGATGCCGAGCTCCCGGTACCTGGGAGCGTTCGCCCTGTGCACGTAGGCGGAGGTGGCCTCGAAGACGAGGTCGGGAAGCTCGTCCTGGGCGAGCAGCCAGTCGACGCCCTCCGCGGAGACGACCATGCCCTCCGAGGCTGCCCGCTTCAGGCCGGGGCTGTCGGGGTCGACGCCGATCATCCAGCGCGGCTCGATGGCCTCTGAGCGGAGCAGCTTGTACATCAGGTCGGTCCCGATGTTTCCCGAACCGACGATCGCGGCGGTCGCCTTGGTCACTTGTCAACCTCATTCGAATCGGGCGGTCGCGGAGCCGAGTCCGGCGGCCTCGGCGCGAGGGTGTTGCGGGGCCCGGTGCCTGGCCGGGTCGCGCCGTGCTCTGGCCTGCGGGGCTCCCGAGTCAAAGATTTCAACGACGCCTCGTCGGGGGGTGGGCGTCTCCCGCTCAGTGGGAGTCCTCCTCTGGCCCCCTGAGGGTCAGCCGTCGTAGGTGATCCTGAGCCGTTCGCTGACCGGGATCGCCTGGCAGGCGAGGATGAGGCCGTCGGCGATGTCCTGCCTGTCGAGGACCTCGTTGTTGTCCATCGTGACCTCGCCCTCGACGAGGACACAGGCACACGCGCTGCACGCCCCCTCCCGGCAGGAGAACGGCGCGTCCAGCCCGGCGGCGAGGAGCGCGTCGAGCAGATGGTTGCCCCTGGGCCAGGAAACGGTCGTCGTCTCGCCGTCGAGCTCGACCTCGACCGTGCTGACCCCGGCCGAGGTGTCGAGGACGACCTCGGAGTCGGCGAACGGGTCGGCGGCGAGCGAGGAGAACCGCTCGACGTGCACCCGCTCGGGCGGCACGCCGAGACCGGTGAGCGTGGCGACCGCGAGGTCCATGAACGGGCCGGGACCACAGACGAAGGCCTGCCGTTCCGTGTACGGCCGGGCCAGGGCACGAAGCCCTTCCACCACCGGCAGGCCCTGTACGGACTCGAGCCAGTGCAGGACGGTCAGCCGCTCACCGTGTTCCCTGGTCAGCGCGATCAGTTCGTCCCGGAAAATCACCGAGTTCTCGTCCCGGTTCGCGTAAACCAGGGTGACGGCGCCGGTCCCCGCGTACAGGCAGGACTTCAGGATCGACATGACCGGCGTGATGCCACTGCCTCCCGCCATGAGCAGCAGGTCCTCGTCGAGCGTCGCCGGGGTGAAGGTGCCGGAGGGTCTCAGCACCTCCAGCACGTCGCCCTCGGTGACGTTGTCGCAGATCCAGTTGGAGCCGTAGCCTCCCCGGGTGCGTTTGACGGTCACCTTGAGCTTCTCGTCGCGGATCGGGGAGCTGCACAGGGAGTAGCAGCGCGCGGCCCCGCCAGGCCGGGTGGTCGGCACCCGGATCGTGAGGAACTGGCCCGGCCGGTAGCCGAACCGGTCGCGGTCCCCCTCTGCGGGTTCGAGCACGAGCGAGTGCGCGTCCGCGGTCTCGCGGACGACCTCGACGACGCGCACCTTGAGGGATTTCGGCTGCGTCACGGTTGTCTCCTGGATCTGCGGGCCGTCAGGCGGGCCGGGACTGTACGGGGCGCCCGCTCTGACCGGACGGGCGGGACGAGCCGGAGCCCGCGGCGGCGTGCCTGGCGGCGATGTAGCCGAAGACGATCGAGGGGCCGATGGTCGCGCCCGGACCGGCGTACTCGTTGCCCATGACCGACGCCGAGGTGTTGCCCGTGGCGTACAGCCCCTCGATCACCGATCCGTCGCCGCGCAGCACCCGGCTGCTCTCGTCACTGACCAGGCCGCCCTTGGTGCCGAGGTCTCCGGCCTCGATGCGGAACGCGTAGTACGGCGCCTTGTCGATCACGTCGAGGTTCGGGTTCCTCAGTGTGGGGTCGCCGTAGTAGCGGTCGTAGGCGCTGTCACCGCGGCCGAAGTCCTCGTCCTTGCCCGCGCGGGCGAACCCGTTGAACCGTTCGACGGTCTCGGCCAGCGCGTCGGCCGGGACGCCGATCTTCTTGGCGAGCTCGGCGACGGTGTCGGCTCTGTAGGCCAGGCCCTGCTCGTAGAACTCCTTGGGGATCGGCATTCCCGGGACGATCTGCGCGAACGGGTAGCGGGAGCGGGCCTTGGCGTCCATCACGAACCACGCGGGGACGTGGTCGCCGTCGAGCTGGTCGTGGACGAAGTTCACATACGGCGAGGACTCGTTGGTGAAGCGCCGTCCCGCCGCGGACACGATGACCGACGGGGGGATGCACCGCTCGGAGACCAGCGGGATGGTGGCGCCCGCGGGATGGCGCACCGCGGGCATCCACCACGCGTCGTCCATCAGGTCGAGGGCGGCGCCGATCCGCTCACCCGCCAGGATGCCGTCGCCGGTGTTCTCCCTGGCGCCCATGCTGAAGTCGGCCTGCCCGCCCTCGGGGAGGTAGCGGGCGCGCATCTCGGGATTGTGGTCGAAGCCACCGGTCGCGAGCAGGACGCCGCGCCTGCCGCGCAGCCGCAGAGTCTTGCCCTCGCGTTCGACGACGACGCCGGTGACGGCACCGTCGTCGCCGACGACGAGGTCGGTCATCGTCGTGTTGAGCCACAGCGGGATGCCCGCGTCCTTGAGCGCCATCCGCAGCCGCGCGACGAGGGACCGTCCGCCGGTCGCCATGTGGCGGCGGCGGACCACGTTGGAGGAGACCCGCCACGCCGCCACGACCGAGGCCCAGCGTCCGCGCCAGGTGCGCTTGACCATGGCCAGGTCGTGGTAGTCCTTGCCGGTGATCCACAGGCCCAGCGGGCCCTTCATGCTGTTGGGGCGCTGGTACTTCTCGTCGGCGCCGAGCTTGCGGGTGTCGAACGGCAGCGCCTCGACGGACCTGCCGAGCGGACGGCCGCCCTCGAGCTCGGGGTGGTAGTCGGCGTATCCCCTGGTCCAGAAGAAGCGCATCCACTTGCTCCTGCCGAGCAGTTCCATCGCGGCCGGGCCGTTGTCGACGTAGGCGTCGAGCCGTGCCGCGGGGACGCGTCCCTCGGTGAGCAGGTCCAGGTAACGGCGGATGGACTCGCGGCTGTCGTCGTGGCCCTTGGCGCGCAGCGTGGGGTTGTTGGGGATCCAGATGCCGCCGCCGGAGATGCCGGTGGTGCCGCCGTACATCGAGCCCTTCTCGACGATCAGCGTCTCGAGGCCGCTGTCGGCCGCGGTGAGCGCGGCGGTCATGCCGCCTCCGCCGCTGCCGACGACGACGAAGTCGAACTCGGCGTCCCAGGCCTGCCCGGCGCTCACGCCTCGTCCTTACGGGTGAGGAAGGCCAGCACAGCGCTCTCCCAGGCGGCCTTCTGCTCGATCATCACCCAGTGCCCGCAGTTGGGGAACACGTGCAACTCGACCTCGGGAATGGTCCGCATCGGCAGCAGCGCCATGTCGACGGGGCTGACCCGGTCGTCACGGCCCCAGGTGATCAGCGTCCTGGCCTTGACCTTGTGCAGCATCGCCCAGTACGGCGCGGCCTCGGACGCCGCCGCGGCGGCCGCGCGGGCGTTGAGCGCGGCCCTGCCGTACATCTTGCGGGCGCTGGCGAGGGTGGCCGGGTCGACGGCCTGCGCCCAGCGCTCCTCGATCAGTTCCTCGGTGACCAGGGACTGGTCGTAGACCATGGAGTTGAGCCACTGGACGAGCGCCTCGCGGGTCGGCTCCTCGGTGAACTCCACGAGGAGATTGATGCCCTCGGCCGGGGACGGCAGCAGCAGGTTCTTGCCGATCCCGCCGATGGTGACCAGCCTGCGGACGCGCTCGGGGTGGCTCATCGCGACCTGGGTGCCGACGATGCCGCCCATGGAGTTGCCGATCACGTCGACCTGGTGGAGGCCGAGGCCGTCGAGGAAGCGGACCACCGCGGCGGAGGCGTCGGCCATGGGGTGGCCGCCCGTCGGGTCGCTGACCCCGAAGCCGGGGAACTCCAGGACCAGGCAGCGGAAGTGCTCGGCGAAGACGGCGAGGTTACCCCGGAAGTTCCGCCAGCCGGTGACGCCGGGACCGGAACCGTGCAACATCAGCAGGGGCGGCCCCTGCCCGGCCTCGTGATAGCGCAGCACGCCCTGGTCTGTGGGGAGTTCGCGCAGCGTCGACTCGTAGCTCAGCTCCGTGGTCATCGTCCGCCTCAGTCGATAGGAATGTCAGCTTCGTAGGAACGTAGTCAGGGCGACCTCACGATCGCCGTGACGATCCCGATCAGCGAGACCGGAGGCGGTCCCGCCGGCGCCCGGGAACCGGGCCCGCCGATGCCGTCAAGGCCTTCCACTCAACGGGATCCGGTCTCCACCGGCGCACGCCGCGCGCCTTACGTTCGTCCCCTGAGCAGCCGCGACGCTACGGCCGCACGGATATCCGAGGTGAACCATGACCGCTGAGCCCGCCCTCGCGACGGACCCCGTCGATGTGGCTCCTCCGACTCCGCAGGAACTCAGACGCGCGATGAGCAGCTTCGCCAGCGGTGTCACCGTGATCACCGGCACCCACGACGAGGAGGCGGTCGGCTTCGCCTGCCAGGCGTTCGCCTCGGTTTCGCTGGAACCGCCGCTGGTGCTGTTCTGTGCCGACCACAACGGCCGCACCTGGCCGCGGATCCGCGAGTCAGGGCACTTCTGCGTGAACGTGCTGAGCGAGGAGCAGACCGACATCTGCGGCCGCTTCGGCTCCAGCAAGGGGAAGAAGTACGACGGGCTCGAATGGGACAGCTCCCGGTGGGGCACCCCTGCCCTGCGCGACGTGCTCCTGCGGGTCCACTGCGAGGTCTACGACGTGCACGTCGCGGGCGACCACGACGTGGTGATCGGCCGGGTCCTGGAGCTGGAGACGGTCACCGCACAACGTCCGATGATCTTCTATCGCGGGCAGTTCGGGATCGACCAGGACGAACCACCCGCGCAGTCGCACAACGGGCCGCCCCTGTGGGGATGGGGCGATCACTGGGGTTGAGGTGGCCGCGCCCCGGGACCTCCGGGGCACGGTCACATCCAGTCGCCGTTCTGGCTGGTCGCCAGGAGGCGGTTCATGGTCTCCGCGGACCACGTGCGGTCGGGCACCGCCATCATCCAGCGGGACCGTCTCGGTGCCTCCAGGTCGGGGAACAGGGCCAGCGAGGCCTGACGCGCGGCGTCGATCACCAGCGGCGCTACCTTCTCCAGCGGTGTCCTGGCGTCGCCGACCAGGGAGATGCCGGCCACCGGCCCCTCGTGTCCGCGGATCGCCGCGGCGACACAGGCGATGTTGGGGAAGCACTCCCCCCGCTCGAACGCCAGTCCCCTGCGCTGCCTGATCCGGTTCAGCTCCTGGTGCAGGGTGCCCATCTCGCCGATGGTGCGGTTGGTCAGCCTGCTGATGGCTCCGCCGATCTGCGCGTCGACCTGCTCGGGTTCGAGCCAGGCCAGCATCGCCTTGCCCAGTGCCGTCGAATGGGCCGGGGCCCGGCCGCCGACCCGGGAGGGAACGGACGCGGCGAACCGCCCGCCGACCTTGTCGAGGTAGAAGACCTCGGTGCCGTCGAGAACCGCCAAGTGAACAACCATTCCAGTTCTGATCTGAAGGTTGTGCAGCAGCGGCGCCGCGGCCTCGCGGATCTCTCCATGGCTTCCGTCGCTGCCACCGAGCCCGAGCGCGCGCCGCCCCAGGCTGTAGCCGAACGAGGTGTGGTCGAGCCACCGGAGACGCACCAGCTGATCGAGAATCCGATGTGCCGTTGAGCGCGGCAGATGCGTGCAGCGCGCGACATCCTCCAGCGTGAGCCTGGTGGAACGGCCCGCGAACGCGTCCATGATCAGGGTCATCCGCTCAACCATCGACGGCGGCAGTTCCCGACGCGCGGGCGCGGTCAGCTCCGGCGAAGAACTGGGAACGGTCATTGAGCCCTCCCGGCCAAAAACTGAAATGAATTCTTGTCGTGGAATGTAGCAGCGACATGGGTCACCCGGAAGGGTTCGGATGAGATTTGGAGTGATCCGGGACCCTCCCACCTCCCCGTTCCGGTCAGCGGGACGCCTTGTACGGCGCGCCTTCAGGCCCGGCTAGGAAGGGTTACAAAGATTTGGTCAAGGTGACGAGAGGTGTGCCGATGCAGATCGGGATCGTCAGTCCCGTGGTGGTGCGGCTGCCGGGCGCGCACTCGGAGTGGGAACGCACGGCGGGGATCGAGGAGCTCGGGAGGATCGCCGAAACCGCGGACCGGCTCGGCTACCACCATCTGACCTGCAGCGAGCACGTGGCCATCCCGGCCGCGGTGGCCCGGGAGCGCGGCGGCGTCTACTGGGACCCGCTGGCGACGTTCGGCTATCTCGCGGCGCGCACCACCCGAATCCGGCTGGCCACACAGGTGCTCGTGCTCGGCTACCACCACCCCCTGGAGATCGCCAAGCGCTACGGCACCCTGGACCGGGTCAGTGGCGGGCGGCTCGTCCTCGGCCTGGGCGTGGGCAGCCTCAAGGAGGAGTTCGAGCTGCTCGGCGCGCGGTTCGAGGACCGCGGCGCCCGCGCGGACGAGGCGATCGCCGCGCTGCGCGCCTGCCTGTCCCAGCGGACACCGGAGTTCCACGGCGAGTTCTACGACTTCTCCGGGCTCGTGGTCGAGCCGCACGCGCAGCAGGCGCGGGTGCCGCTGTGGATCGGCGGCAGGACAGGGCGCTCCCTGCGCAGGGCGGCGGCCCACGGCGACGGCTGGGTCCCGTTCGGTCTTCCCCTCGACAGGCTCGCGGAGATGCTCGGCGGGGCCGACCTGCCGGACGGCTTCGAGATCGTGCTGAGCGCGGGGCGCGCGCTGGACCCGATCGGCGCGCCGGACCTGGTCGAGCGCGCGCTGCTGCGCGTGCGGGAGGCGGGCGCGACGGTGACCGGGATCGGCCTGGCCGCGGGCTCGGCGGACCACTACTGCGAGCAGCTCGAGGCGCTGCGCGCGCTGGGCGACGGGCTGGGCGTCCGGTTCCAGGACCGATGACCGGCGGCCTCCAGGCAGGCGACCGACGTTTCGAGGATGAGATGACCGACGTTCCGGAGGATGGGATGACCGACATCGAGCAGCGGCTGGCGGGGCTCGAGAAGCGCCTGCGACATGTGGAGGACGAGCTGGCGATCACCCGCCTGATCCTCTCCTACGGCCCGCTCGTCGACAGCGGCGGCGCGGACGCCGTCGCCGCACTGTGGGAGCGAGACGGCGTCTACGACGTGGACGAGCTGGTGATGAACGGGCGTGCGGAGATCGCGGCCATGGTCAGGTCGGACGCGCACCAGGGCTGGATCTCCGGCGGATGCGCGCACGTCGTCGGCACGCCGCGGGTCACCGTGACCGGCGACGAGGCGGTCGCGGTCTGCTACTCGCTGATGATCCTGAACGGCGGGCCGCAGGGCGGGTTCACGGTGCGCCGTGCCACCGCCAACCACTGGCGGCTGCGCAGGGGCCCCCAGGGGTGGCTGGTCACCACCCGGACCAACCGTGTGCTCGATGGCCGCCCCGAGTCACCGAAGCTGCTCGCCTCCGGCTTCCCCGACCAGGGGGAACTCAAGGAGAACACGGTCCCGTGACGCGGTGAACGACCTCCCGCTCCGACAGGAGAATTGACAAGGCATGTTTTCCCAGCGTTCCACGCCTGGCCGCCCCAGGGCCACATGGCCGGCCAGGACATCCGGGACGCGCATTCCCCCACGAGGGAGCGCACCCATAAGTCAAGGGCGCATATCCCGGAAAATCCAACGAAGGGCGACGTTGACCTAGGGGAAAACAGCGGACGACCTGGCCAACCGCCGAGCGCACACACCTCAGAGCCCGCAGCCACCGGCATCCAGGCCACCCCAGATAACGCACTACAAACGACACATAATGAAATTTCACTTTTAATCGACGGGAATCATATAACCCTACGCCCTCCGAACTGGGGGGCTTGACGAAGATTATCTTATCGATCAAGATTTCTCTCCGATTGCGTGCTCATTCCGTGACACCCCCTACTCGGCCGAGCACGCCAACTGGAGGAATCTCGCATGAGAAGTTCTCTCAACGGCAGGAGGAGCGGCCGCGTCGTGGCCGCGCTCGTCCTGCCCGTCGTCCTGGCGCTCGGCGCTTCCCCGGTTCTCGCAAACCCCTCCCCCGGCGAGGTCACCCCCGACCGACAGCCGAGCACCTCGCAGGACGGGGTCGCCCTGCTGCGGATCGTCGTCCCCGACCAGGCGGGCCTCGACCGCCTCAACTCCCTGGGCGTCGACCTCGCGGAGTACCGCAAGCCCGTCGACGGCGGGATCGAGGTGCACGCCGTACTCAGCCCCAAGGAGACACAGGAGCTGCGCACGCGAGGATTCGACGTGCGCGACGCCATCTCCGACCAGGGCGACTTCGCGGCGAACCAGAGCGAGCGGCGGTCCGCGATGGCCGCCGCGGCCACGGCAACGGCGGCTACCGACACACTGACCCCGCTGCGCGCCGAGTGGTTCACCAGCCTCGACAACCGGCGCTTCCTGTCGGTCGAGGTGAAGTCGACCGCGACCGACGCGGAGACCGTGCTCACCGCCACCTGGGACTCCGGCCCGGGGACCGCCCCCGACTCGGGCGGCACGGCGACGATGTCGCGGTTCACCGACGCCGGCCAGTACATGTACCACCGATTCGACTACCCGCTGCCGGTGGCGGAGACCCCGACCAGGGTCACGATCAAGAGCAGCCGCGGCGGCTCGGTCACGGTCCCGGTGACCAAGTGGCTCGGGGCCAAGCGCAGGGCTCCCGGCAGGCACTACGTCTCCGACTTCGTCGACCACTACATGGACCCGACCGAGGTCACCGGGCGGATCACCGCCCTGGCCAAGGAGTTCCCCAGGATCGCGCAGGTCATCGACCTGCCCTACAAGACCAACGGCTACCGAAGGGCCGCGCAGGCGCAGTTCGGCACCGTCCCCGCGGGCACGTTCTACGTGACCTCGAAGGCGTACGGCTCGCAAGGCGGCAACGACGTCAGCGTGGCCCTGGTCAAGCCTGACGCCACCTCGGCCCCGCTGACCGTCTCGACCGGCGGCAAGGACGTGGTGGTCAACCTGGCGACGGACGGGTCCGGTGCGGTCGCCAGCACCACCCGCCAGGTGGTGGACGCGCTCAACGCCGACGCTGCCGCCTCCGCGTTGCTGACCGCGGCCACCTACCGCGACGAGGCGGGCACCGGCCTGGTCGCCGCGACCCTGGCGACGAGGCTGACCGATGGCCTGAAGGCGCCACAGAGCGTCTCGCGCGAGCCGTTCCAGGTGAAGGCGCTACGGATCGGCGGGAAGCGGGACGGCTCGAAGGTCGGCGTGTTCCTCTACTGCCAGGAGCACGCCCGCGAGTGGGTGACCCCGCTGGTCTGCGTGGAGACGGCGGAGCGGCTGCTGCGCAACTACGCCCGCGACGAGCGGACCAGGAAGCTGGTCGACGGCCTCGACATCTTCGTCCTGCCGACGGTCAACCCCGACGGCGCGCACTACAGCTTCTACGACTACAACATGCAGCGCAAGAACATGACCAACCACTGCCCGGCCAAGGCGGCGGACCCGGCCTCACGCAACTCGTGGGGCGTCGACCTGAACCGCAACTTCTCCGTCGGCTCCCTGTTCGACGGCTACACCGGCGCCTCCCAGGACTGCACGAGCGCCGTGTTCGCCGGTCCCGCCGAGCTGTCCGAGCCCGAGGCGCGCAACGAGGTCTGGCTCACCCGGCAGTACCCGAACATCAGGTTCGGGATGAACACGCACTCCTACGGCGGCTACTTCATGTGGCCTCCCGGCGCGTACAAGGCCGCGGGACGCGAGGTGCTGCCCCGGGTCGACCTGGGTACGGAGAACTACTTCTGGGAGTCCTCCCGCAACATCCTCTCCGCGGTGCAGGAACGGCGCGGCACCGCGATCTGGCCGGGCCGTACCGGGCCTGTTCCCGACGTGCTGTACTCGGCGGCGGGCAACAGCGCGGACGAGCACTGGTACAACCGCGGCATCATCGGCTGGGACTTCGAGGTCGGCGCCGACCTCTACGACCCGGCGACCAAGCAGTTCCAGCCGGTCGGCTTCCAGCCGCCGTTCGCGGAGGGGCACGAGGAGGCGCTGGAGTTCTCCGGAGGCCAGATCTCCATCCTGGAGGCCGCCAGGGCGTTCGCCGAGGACCGTGAGCGCCCCGAGTCGAAGCTGAAGGTGACCGGCAGGACCGACGCCTCGACCACGTTCACCTTCACGATCGACGAGCCCGCGAACATCTACTACACGCTGGACGGCAGCAGGCCGACGCTGAGCTCCCGCAAGCTCACCTCCTCTGGGGTGCGCGAGGGAACGCAGCAGATCACGGTCGACAGGACGACCGAGGTGCACTGGTTCTCCGTCGACATCGCGGGCAACGTGGAGCGGGGCTACCGGCCGGACGGCACGGACGGCAAGTACCGGAAGGAGAGAGTGGAGGTGCGCGGGAACCGCTGACCCGGGGCGGCAGACGTGCGGGCGGCCGCCGGTCCTCTGACCGGCGGCCGCTGCCGCGCGAGCCGTACGGAGCACACCGGCCCTGCGGTCCTCACGGGCCGTCACCACCGCGCGGAAGCCACGCGGGTCACGGAAATCCCCGCTGAGCCGTCCCCTGAGCCCGGGCCGCGGGGTGTCGTCAGTTCTTGACCGCCCGCAGGATGACGAATTTCGGGTCGCTCGCAACGACCTCGCAGTTGCCGAAGAGCCTGCGCAGCTTCACGTGGTATCCCAGATGCCGGTTGCCGATCACCCACAGCTCGCCGCCGCGGCACAGCGCGGCACGCGACCCGGTGAACATGCGCCAGGCCGTCGTGTCACTCGTCGTCCGCTGGGTGTGGAACGGAGGGTTGTTCAGCACCAGGTCAACCGACCCGGCAGGCGCTCCGGAAAGGCCGTCGCCCACCAGGAACTCCGCCTTGGCGGCCGTCGTGACGTTCGCCAGGAACGTGGCCTCCGCCGAGGCGACCGCCTGGTAGGACTCGTCGACGAACGTCACCTCGGCCTCGCCGTTGGCCAGCGCCGCCGCCATGCCGATCACCCCGTTGCCGCAGCCCAGGTCCACGACACGCTCCGGGCCGCCGCGCCGCGGCAGGTTCTTCAGGAAGAACCTGGTGCCGACGTCGAGGCGGTCCGCGCAGAAGATCCCCGCGTGGTTGGTGACGGTCAGGCCGGAGACCACTCCGACGTCGGCGGGCAGCGCGTAGCTCAGCGGCCACGGGTTCGCGGCCGGGACGGGCCGGGGATCCGGCGAGCAGAAGATGAGCCGCGCCTTCCTCTCCGCCAAGGACGTCCTGGTCGGCCCGAGGATCCGCTCGAACAGCCTCAGCGTCGAGGTGTGGATCTCGGTGACCATCCCGGTGCCGACGACGACGGTGCCCGCGTGCACGCGGGGCGCGAGGCGGTGCAGCTGGTCCTCCAGGAGCGCGAGGCTCTTGGGCACCCTGACCAGCAGCACGTCGATCCGGTCCGGGGGCGTGTCCCTGGTCGACAGGAGCCGCACCGCGTCCGCGTCGGCCCCGTTGCGGCTCAGGTTCGCCCGGGTCGCCTGCTGGGTGAGGAAGGAGTCGGTGATCTGCACGGGCCGGTGACCGGCGAGCACGGTGACCAGGGTGCCCCACCGGTCGCCCAGCACCACCACGGTGCCGGACAGGTCGACCGGCTCGCCGCCGCCTCCGTCGAGGTGCCGCAGGAGGTACTCATCGGCGGCGTCCCAGGCGCGAAGCGTCTCTCGTGGACTCTCGGGAAAACGGGCGAGGTCGAACTCACCTCTTGACGTCGTCAAACGGTTCATCGTGCCCTCAGGCTAGCCCAGCCGCGCCTTCCCTCAGGCAACACCTCGGGCGGCATCCCGGTCTTCTCCGCGGATCACCCGGCTGACAGGATGGCATCGTGGCCCCAGTGGCGTCAGCGCTCCGCCTGCCGCGAGCACTCGTCTTCGCGACGTTGTGTCTCGTGGCCTCCGGTGGTGGCCACGCCCTGGCCGGCGGCGGGCCGGTGCCCCCGCTCCTGGGGGCTCTCGGCGGGGTGATCGCCTTCTGTCTCGCCTACGCGCTCAACGGGCGTGAGCGCGGTCCCGGGGTCGTGCTTCCCGCGACCGCGGGCACGCAGGCGCTGCTGCACGATTTGTTCACCCGCGCCGCACCCGCGCCGCACCCGGCGCCCTCCCCCCTTCACGGCCATCCCGGCCTGGGCATGACGGCGGTCCATCTCGCGGTCGCCCTGCTGACGGGGTGGTGGCTGCAGCGCGGTGAGAGCGCGCTCTGGCTGATGATCCGCCTGTACGGCGTGCGGATACCGGTGGTCCGGCTGTTCGTCATCGCCGTCACCGGGCTGCCGGGGGCGGCTCCGCGAGCCGTACCCGCCTCGGACGTGCGCCCCTACGACGGCTGGGAGGCCTCACCGGTCCTGCGCAGGCGTGGGCCGCCCGCGCCCGCGCGCGTCGGCTGAGAGACCTGGGGGTCCGGCGGCCGACGTGCCCCGCGACCAGGCGCTCCCCTCCCCGGGAAGCGTTTCCGGCCTGCCCGGCCGTGCCAGGAGCACGATCCGGGAGTCTCCATGGAGTCCGTGATGGCGTATTTGCCGCGATTCATCCGCAGAACGGTCCTGGCGATGGTGTGCAGCGGGATTCTCCTCCTGCTCACCGCACCCGCCGCGCTCGCCCATGACCGCCTGAAGAGCAGTTCCCCGGCCCAGGGCGCCGTGGTCTCGTCCATCGAACGGATCGAGCTGGAATTCAGCGCCCACGTCCAGTTCCCCACCGTCGTCCTGCGAAAGGCGGACGGCACGCAGGCGGCGATCGGCAAGCCCGTCGCCGAAGGGCCGACGGTGACCGCCGAGGTCGCGGGACCGCTGCCCGCGGGCGGATACGTGATCGCCTGGCGGGTGGTCTCCTCCGACGGCCACCCCATCGAGGGCGAGATCCCCTTCACCGTTTCGGGTTCCGCGGCCTCGGCACCCACGGCGCCCACGGCTCAGGTCTCCTCGCCGCCCCCGCCCCCGCCCACGACGTCGCCGTCGGCGACCTCCGTGGCGGACGGCAGGGGCGCCTCACCGGGCGTCCCGTGGTGGATCTGGGGCGGCCTCGCCGCGCTGGCGGTGATCGGGGTGATCGTCTGGTCCAGGACCCCACGGCGTGACGATCCCCCCGCCGCCGAGGAGTGACCCTCCGGCACGGTCCTGGGGGCGGCGGTCACCCGCCGCCCCCTCCTCGATCACCGGGCGCCGGGGCGGCGTGCGATGATTGCCGCATCATGCCCGCGACCCTGCCGTTCCGTCTCATCCGCGCCACCGCCTTCGCCGCGGTCTGCCTGGGACTGAGCGTGACGGCGCATGTCTTCACCGGAGGGACGGTCTCCGCGCGAAGCGCGGTCCTCGCCCTCGCGCTGGCGTTCGTCGCGGCCCTCTGCGTTTCCGGGCGCGAGCGCACGCTTGCGGTGATCCTGCCGCTCATGGCCGGGCTGCAGGCCGTGCTGCACGTGGTTTTCTCCCTCGCGCACGCCGCATCCCCCGCCGCGTCCTCTTCTGCGGCCCTCGGGCACGTCCACTCCGGACTGGTGCCCGGCCTGGGCATGCTGGTCATGCACGGCTGGGCCATCGGGCTGACCTCGATGTGGCTGGCGCGCGGCGAGGCCGTGCTGTGGACGCTGCTGCGACGGCTCGGCGTACGGCTGCGCCACGTGCTCGTCGTGTACGTGGCACCACCGGCCTACACCTCGTTCCTCACCCCGCGCGCGATCGAGCCGAGGGCGCTGCGCTCGGCCGTACTTCGCCATGCCGTGAGCAGGCGCGGCCCTCCCGTGATCGTCACCGCCACCTCCTGCTGACCGTCCGGGCGCGTCGCGCCGGCCCTCGCATGACGAGGCGCTGACCCGCCCGAAGTCTTGGAGGCGTTTCCTCTTTTTCTCCCCGGCCCACGTGCCCAGGTTCTCCCCTGGCCCGCGTGCACGGGCCCGCGCCGACGCCGCCACCCGGCCGCTCGGCGAACCGAACCAGCGTGACAATCCCGGCTGCCCGTCCGGCATGGCCACATCAAGGCGGCATTGCGCCGCGGCCTGCCGGCTCCGCCGGAGGAAAGGCATCAACGTGTTCTCTCGTCCCATCGTCCCCGCCGCGATCCTGACCGCGGCCGTGATGGCGCTCAGCGGGTGCGGCTCGCAGGGCGCGACCGCACCGGCCGCCGTCGCCAGTCCCGCGGCGGCCACCGGCGCCGCCTCCCCCTCGACCGTTCCCTCCGCCGCCCCCTCGGCCACCGGTCCCGCGCTGACGATCACCGACCCGTGGGTGAAGACCGCGAAGAAGGGGATGAGCGCCGCCTTCGGCACCCTGGTCAACAACACCGGCGCCGAGGTGACCGTCGTCTCGGGAAGCTCGCCGCTGTCTCCGAGGATCGAGCTGCACGAGGTGGTCGACTCGAAGGGGAAGATGATCATGCGTCCGAAGGCGGGCGGGTTCGTCATCCCGGCCCACGGCACGCACCAGCTCCAGCCAGGCGGCGACCACATCATGCTCGTGGGGGTCGCGGAGGAGGTGAAGCCGGGCGCGCAGATCCCCTTCACCCTCACCCTCAAGGACGGCGGGACCCTGGAGTTCACCGCGGTCGGCAAGGACTTCGCGGGCGGCAAGGAGGACTACCAGCCCGGCATGGACGGCGGGAACACGAGCGGGGACATGGGCGGGGACATGGGCGGGGACAACGGCTCGGACGGAGGCAAGGGCTGATGCGCCAGCCCCGGCTGACCCGCAGGGGCCTGCTCGCGGGAGGCGCGGCGAGCGCGGTCGGCGCGCTGGCCACGTACGCCTCTCCCCGGGGCGCCGCGGAGACCTCGGCTCAGGCCCCCGCCGCGCCCTCCCCTCTGGCCGCGGCGGCCCCGGTTCCCGGTGGCTCCGCCCGCGAGCCCTTCCACGGCGTCCACCAGGCCGGGATCGCCACGCCCCCGCAGTCAAGCGCCGTGTTCGTCGGCCTCGACCTGCTGCCCGGCACGGGACGCGAGGCGATCGTCCGGATGATGCGCCTGCTCACCGACGACGCCCGCCGCCTCACCGAGGGCAGGCCCGCGCTGGCCGACACCGAGCCCGAACTCGCCGTGCTCCCCGCCCGGCTGACCGTCACCTTCGGTTTCGGTCCCGGCCTGTTCACCGCCGCCGGGGTCGAGGACCTGCGACCCGCGTCGATAGCGCCCCTGCCCGGCTTCGTCATCGACAAGCTGGAGCGGCGGTGGACCGGCGCCGACCTGCTCCTGCAGATCTGCGCGGACGACGCCGTCACCGTCGCCCACGCCCTGCGCATGACGGTCAAGGACGCCCGCGCCTTCGCCCGCGTGCGCTGGACCCAGCGGGGGTTCCGCAGGAGCCCGCAGACCCAGGTCCCCGGCACGACCCAGCGCAACCTCATGGGTCAGCTCGACGGCACCGTCAACCCCGCGCCGGGCACCCCCGACTTCGACCGGGCCGTGTGGGTCGGCGAAGGCCCCGGGTGGCTGCGCGGCGGTACCACGCTGGTGCTGCGGCGCATCCGTGCGCGGCTGGACAAGTGGGACGCCGCCGACCGGGTGGCCAAGGAGTTCGTCATCGGCCGCCGCCTGGACACCGGCGCCCCGCTGACCGGGCAGGCCGAGCACGACGAGCCCGACTTCGACAGGCTCAACGCGCTCGGCTTCCCGGTCATCTCCGAGTACGCCCACATCCGCAGAGCCCATGTGCGGGACCCCGGCATGCGGATCCTGCGCCGCGTCTACAACTACGACGAGGGACTCACCCCCGAGGGACAGCCGGACTCCGGGCTGCTGTTCGCCTCCTACCAGGCCGACATCGCCCGGCAGTTCGTCCCCGTCCAGCGGAAGCTGGCGGAGGCCGACCTGCTCAACGAGTGGACGACCCCCGTCGGCTCGGCCGTGTTCGCCATCCCGCCGGGCTGCTCCCCTGACGGCTGGATCGGGGAGACCCTTCTCGGCTGAAGGCAGTCGCCTTTTCCCCGTTCTATGGTGAAACCGCACCCGGTTTTCGCCCCGTTGACACCGGGCCCGGCCTCCACCGGGCCCGCTACGACCGCTCACACCGCAGGGCCCGCCGGGCCTGCCCCGGCGGGCCCGCGCGTCCGGCTCCTCGCAGGCCGGTTCCCGCTCCTGCGCCACGGCGCCCGCACGCACGACGACGAGGATCCGATGTCAGAAGCAGAGTTTCCCCTCATGCAGTTCACGCGCGAAGGCATGGACCCGGTGGCCGAGCTCGGCCGCGTCCGTGCCGAACAGCCTGTCTGCCCGCTGCCCATGCCCGGCGGCTCGACCGCGTGGCTGGTCACCCGCTACGAGGACGTGCGTTCCGTCCTCGGCGACACCGGCAGGTTCAGCAACGACTTCGGCAACGTGACGGCGGCCGGGTCCGTCCAGGAGGACCCCGGCGGCCTCGGTTTTCGCGACCCGCCGGAGCACACCCGGCTGCGCAGACTGCTCACCCCGGAGTTCACCGTACGGCGGCTGCGCAGGCTCGAACCCCGCATCAGGGCCATCGTGGCCGAACACCTCGACGCGATGGAACGGGAGGGCTCCCCGTGCGACCTGGTGCGGTCCTTCGCTCTGCCCATCCCCTCGCTGGTGGTTTGCGAGCTGCTGGGCGTCCCCTACGCCGACCGGACCGACTTCCTACGCCTGAGCACCGACCGGTTCGACCTGTCCGCGGGCCCTGAGGCCTCGCTCCAGGCGGTCAACGACTCGCTGGCCTACCTGACGGACCTGGTCGCCAGACAACGCCGGGCCCCCGGCGACGGCCTGCTCGGCATGCTGCTGCGCGAGCACGGGGACGAGATCGGCGACCGCGAGCTGGCCGGCCTGGCCGACGGGCTGCTCACGGGCGGCCACGACACCAGCACGAGCATGCTCGCCCTGGGCACACTGTGGCTGTTGCGGAACCCGGAGCAGTTCCTCCTGGTCCGCGAAACCGACGACCACATCGACGCTCTGGTCGAGGAGTTGCTGCGCTACCTCACGGTCGTGCAGGTCGCCTTCCCCCGTTTCGCCCGCGAGAACCTGGTCCTGGCGGGACAGCCGATCTCCAAGGGAGACATGGTGCTGTGCTCGCTGACCGGGGCCAACCGTGACCCGGCGCTCGGCCGGGACATCGACAGCGTCGTCCCTGGCCGGGAGGGCCTCTCCCACCTCGCCTTCGGGCACGGCGTCCATCGATGCGTCGGCGCGCCGCTGGCTCAGATGGAGCTGCGCATCGCCTTCCCCGCCCTGCTGCGCCGATTCCCCGCCCTACGCCTCGCCGTACCGGCGGAAGAGGTCGCCTTCAGGAAGATCTCGATCGTCTACGGGGTTGACTCTCTACCCGTCGAGTGGTGATCGCGGCCGGGCCGGGGACGTGCCAGGGCGCAGTCGCCGCACATACCTCCGCCCGGCACACGGTAGTAGAGGCAGCAACTGCGCCTGGCGAAGGAGAGCCGTCCCCGCGTCGGCCCGGCCAGCTCACCGGTGCCTTCGAGCACCCCGAGGGAGAGCAGCCCGCGCCCCAGCGCGACCGCCCTGGCCGCCAGCTCTGGCCGCTGCCCGGCGATCGTGCCGAGCGTCCCGGCCAGGGCCGAGGCCGCGTTCCCCCACAGCAACGCGGGAGCGATCTTCGTGGTCTCCTGTACGGCCAGCGCCAGCGGCTCCAGCAGCCCGGTCACCACGTTGTGGTACAGCGGTTCCACGACCTGGCCCGGCTCGGCGATCTCCCACCCCGGCAGATGGGGAGTCCACAGAGGAAGCGGCCCGGTCGGCTCGGGGCGCCAGTGGACGCGCTCCGGAGTCAGGTCGACGAAGAGGTCGCAGACGACGGCCGCGCCGACGGCCGGTGACCACAACCTCGCGGCCAGGCCCTGAAACAGGATCGAGGCGGCGACCCTGGTCTCCGTCGTGTTCAGGCGTCCCCGGAAGTTCGCGATCATGGCCGTCAGCGCGCCCAGGTCGGTGAACAGAACGCCGAACGGCCGCCAGGCCTGGCCGGTCCGGTCTTCGGGGTCCGTCGAGACCGCAAAGTAGGCACCGATCGTGGACACCTCGGCCATGACGCCGGCGACCAGCCCTGCGGGTGCGGGCCGTGACGCCGGCCAGGCTCCCCTCGGGCCGCCCGGCGCGGGGGCGTCATGCCGAAGGGGCCACATGACGTTCACCATCCTCTCCGTGAGATCCGTCCCCGGGCCCGGCACGTGCCGGGCCCGGGGAGACCACTGTCCCGCTTACTGTCCCGCTTACTGTCCCGCTTTCCGTGTCCGCCCGCGCGTCGTGAACGCTCCCCTCCGCGTCCGCCCGCGCGTCGTGAGCGCTCCCCCACCGGCCGGGAGCCCGGTGAGGGCACAGCGAGGACACAGCGGCGGGCCCGGAGCTGTCCGCTAGCCGATCGCGCCGGTCACCTCGGCTCGAACCTCGCGGGCCGCGGCGACCAGGTTGTCCAGGGACGCACGCACCTCGAGCCACCCCCGGGTCTTCAGGCCACAGTCGGGGTTGACCCACAACCGCTCGGCCGCGATCCCGTCCAGCGCCTTGCGCAGCAGGGACGCGATCTCCTCGACACCCGGGACGCGCGGGGAGTGGATGTCGTAGACCCCAGGCCCGGCCTCCCTGGGATATCCCGCCTCCGCGAGCTCATGGGCGACCTGCATGTGCGAGCGGGCGGCCTCCAGGCTGATCACGTCGGCGTCCAGGTCGTCGATGGCGGCCAGGATCTCACCGAACTCGGCGTAGCACATGTGGGTGTGGATCTGGGTCCGCGCCTGTACTCCGCTCGTGGCCAGCCGGAAGGCCTCGGTGGCCCAGGCCAGGTAGGCGGCCCGGTCGGCGGCGCGCAGCGGCAGGGTCTCGCGCAGCGCGGGCTCGTCGACCTGGATGACGACGGTGCCCGCCGCCTCCAGGTCGGCGACCTCGTCGCGCAACGCCAGAGCCACCTGGCGGGCGGTGTCCGCCTGCGGCTGGTCGTCGCGGACGAAGGACCAGGCCAGCATGGTCACCGGCCCGGTGAGCATGCCCTTGACGGGACGCCCGGTCTGGGACTGGGCGTACGTCGTCCAGCGCAGCGTCATCGGCTCGGGCCTGGAGACGTCCCCGGCGAGGATCGGCGGCCGCACATAGCGGGTGCCGTAGGACTGCACCCAGCCGTGCTGGGTGGCCAGGTACCCGTTGAGCCGCTCGGCGAAGTACTGGACCATGTCGTTGCGCTCCGGCTCGCCGTGCACCAGCACGTCGATGCCCGCCGCCTCCTGGAAGACGAGGACCGAGCGGATCTCTGAGGCGATCCGCTCGTCGTAGGCGGCCTGGTCGATCCGCCCGGCCCGCAGATCCGCGCGGGCCGCCCGTAGCTCGGCGGTCTGTGGGAAGGAGCCGATGGTGGTCGTGGGCAGCGACGGCAGGCCAAGAGCGGCGCGCTGCGCTGCGGCCCGCTCGGGGTAGGGCTGGGGACGGCGCGTGTCCTGCGGGGTGACCGCGGCGCAGCGGGACCGTACGGCAGGATCGCGGGTGAGCGCGGAGGCCGCGCGCGAGGCGAGGTCGGCCCGGTTGGCCGCCAGCTGCCCGGCAACCGCGCCGGTGCCCTCGCTCAGCCCCCGGGCGAGAGTGGCGATCTCGGCCGTCTTCTGCCTGGCGAAGGCGAGCCAGCGGCCGACCTGCGGGTCGATCCCGTGCTCGAGCGCGGTGTCCAGCGGAACGTGCAGCAGCGAGCAGGAGGCCGCCACATCCACCCGGCCCGCCAAGCCGAGGAGGGTGGCGAGGGTGGACAGCGACCTGCCCAGGTCGTTGATCCACACGTTGCGGCCGTCCACGACCCCGGCGATCAGGCGCTTGCCCGGCAGCCCGCCCACCCGGGCCAGGTCGTCCAGGTTCGCCGCGGCCGGGCCGGTGAAGTCCAGCCCCAGGCCCTCGATCGGCGCCTCGGCCAGGACCGGCAGGGCCTCGCCGAGGCGGTCGAAGTAACTCGCGACGAGGATCTTCGGCCGGTCGGCGAGGGTGCCGAGCTCGCGGTAGGCGCGGGCGGCGGCCTCAAGCACGGTCCGGGGCCTGTCCTGGACCAGGGCGGGCTCGTCCAGCTGCACCCACTCGGCTCCGCCGGCCCGCAGGGCGGCGAGCACCTGCGCGTAGACGGGCAGCAGCCGGTCCAGCAGGGTGAGCGGGTCGAAGCCGGGGTCGGCGCCGGGCTCGGGCTTGGCCAGCAGCAGATAGGTGACCGGGCCGACGAGCACGGGACGCGCGGTGTGACCGAGCTCGACGGCCTCACGCAGTTCGCCGACGGGCTTGGTGAGGTCGGCGATGAAGACGGTATCCGGTCCCAGCTCGGGCACCAGGTAGTGGTAGTTGGTGTCGAACCACTTGGTCATCTCCAGCGGGGCGACGTCCCGGGTGCCACGCGCCATGGCGAAGTAGCCGTCCAGGGTGTCGGCCTCGATGGCGGCCCGGTGGCGTCCGGGGATGGCCCCGACCATGACGCTGGTGTCCAGCACATGGTCATACAGCGAGAAGTCCCCGGTGGGAACCTCCCGCACGCCCGCGTCCGCCAGCTGCCGCCAGTTGCCGCGGCGCAGCCTGGCCGCGACGTCGCGCAGCTCTTCGGCGGTGACGCGACCGGCCCAGTAGCCCTCGATCGCCTTCTTCAGCTCACGGTCCGGTCCCTGGCGCGGATAGCCGTGGACGGTGGCGATCGATGAGGGGGTGGCGGAAGTCTCAGCCACGAAACTCTCCTTCGCGAGTCATGGAGGACCCCGGTGCTCCCGAGAGGCGCGAAGGAACGGCTGACCGGCGGGCACGTCGTGCCCGCCCGCACCGCGACCCGCCCTCGAGGTCACCGAAGTCACCGCGTACGTGGTCGCGCGCGGGCAGTGGCAGGTCTTCGGACTCGCGGGCACGCCATGGCGTTCTTCGCGCCTTGGCATCTACTGGCCGTCGCTTCCCCGATCCGGTGTCCGGATCCAGTGCGTATGACGGCGGTCGTTCCCACTCACCGCTGCGGGGCAGTCCCGGAATTGGCGAGCTCGCGAGCCAAACAGGCGAGCGCTGCCGCACCGGGTTCCCTCTTACGACGCGCCTGCCTGGCGGGCAGGGCGAACCGACTGCGGGTCCAGCCTAGGCGCATTCCGCGCCCCGGGCGACAGGAACTCCGTGTGGCGGTGCCATACGAACCGACGCGAAGCCGTACGAAACGGCGCGAAATGGCCGGTGCCGTCCCGAAGGCGGCTCCTCCTCCCCGGCGGCGTCGAACCATCACGCGGCGGGATACGTGGTGAGAGCATGTTGAGGCATCGAGTTCTCACCGTTCTCCTGCTGCTGGCCGCGACCGTCGTGATCACCCCCGGTACGGCATGCGCCTGCAGTTGCGCTCCGCTGGGACCTGCGGAGCAGGTCGGCAGGGCAGCCGCCGTCTTCACCGGGACGGTGGTCTCCGCCCGCCCGGCCAAGGGCGATCCGCTCGGCCCCAGGCCGCCGATCATCTACACCTTCAGGGCCGACCAGGTCTACAAGGGCAGGGCCGACGCCGAGTACCAGGTGGCCACCAACGCCGACAGCGCGGCCTGTGGCTACGGCTTCACCGTCGGTTCCCGTTACCTGGTCCTCGCCTCGGATGAGAAGACGGGCCTGTTCGACACCGACCCGGGCGTCCCGCTGCACACGGCGTTGTGCGACGGCAACCTGGCGGTCCGCGCCGGTGAGGGGCCGTTGCACGCGCAGGACGCGATCCAGAACGGGGAGCCGCTCTCCGCCGGACTCCTGTCCGCGCTCGGTACGGCCACCCGTCCCCGCCCCACCTCCTCTCCCGCCGCGACCCCCGTCTCCTCCCCCTCCGCGGCGATCTCCCCGTGGCTCTACGCGGTCGGAGCGGCGGCGCTCCTCGCTCTCGCCTTCGCCGGATGGCGGCTGTCCGGGAAACGCCGGATGTGAGGTTCCGTTCTCCGGCCGCCGAGTACGGCACAGCGCGCGGCCGGAGGAGTGCCGGCGGAACCCCCGGCTCCCGGATGTCAAGATCGGCCAGATACGCTCGAAGCCTGCCGGCACGAGGAGTCTGCGATGGCCCCCCATTGATCGCGGCCTTCGTCCCGATCTGGGTGCTGACGTTGCTCGGCTTCGTCGCCGGGCGGTTCCGGCTGCTGGGCGCGGAGGCCGACCGGGTTCTCGGTGGGTTCGTCTTCCATCTCGCGATGCCGGCCGCGCTGTTCTCCATCCTCAGCAGGACCCGGCTGTCGTTCAGCGGGCCCGCGCTGGGCGCCTTCGCCGCCAGCACCGTCGTGACCATGGCCCTGGGCTTCGCGCTGAGCCGCCACGTTCTCGGCAGGAAGCCCGGCGAGGCCACGATCGGCGCGATGGCCGCGGGCTACGTGAACTCCGCCAATCTCGGCATCCCGGTCACGCTGCAGGTGCTCGGCGACGCCACCTTCCTGACCGGGGTCCTGCTCTTCCAGCTTCTGGTGATCACTCCGGTCGTGCTCGTGGCCTTGGACCGGAGCGCGGAGCGCGGGCTCAGGCCCGCCCGGCTGGCGAGCCTGCCGCTGCGCAACCCGGTGATCCTCGGCCTGGCCGCGGGTGTGCTCTGCTCCGTGCTCGGCTGGCGCCCGCCACCGTTGATCGCCGAACCGCTGGCCCTGCTCGGCGGCGCGGCCGTACCCGCCGCGCTGGTCGCGCTCGGCCTCTCGCTGACCGTGCGCGGCCCCGACCTGACGGGCGAACGGACCGAGGTGCTCGCGCTGTCGGCCATGAAACTGCTGGCCCAGCCGCTGCTGGCCTACCTGTTCGGGCTGCTGGCGCGGCTGAGCCGCGCCGAACTGCTCGCGGTGGTCGTCTGCGCGGCCTTGCCGACCGCGCAGAACGCCTACGTCTACGCCCGCGAGTACGGCCAGGCCGACTCGGTCGCCCGCGGAACCGTGATCACCGGCACCGCGCTGTCGATGCTCACCCTTGCGGCGATCGGCTGGCTGCTGGGGTAAGCGGCGCCTTGGCCATGGCGAGCGATTCACGAACCGGTCACCCGGCCGGTGTGTGTCGCGGCCAGCAGGGCCAGTACGCCGAGGAGCAGGATCCCGGCCAGGCCGTACATCAGCGCACCGAAGCCGCCCGTGATGAAGGCCGTGGCGAGTTGCGGGCCGAGGCTCCCGCCGAGGAACAGGGAGAAGGTGAACAGGGCCAGCGCCGTACCGCGCGCCTGCCCGGCGATCACGCCGATGTTCTCGTTCAGCGCGGGGGCGCCCGCGGCGACGCCGAGCACGTAGACGGCCAGGAGCAGGGCGAGGCCGACCAGGCCAGGGCGGATCACCGCGACGGCGGCGAGTGCGAGGGCCGCGAGCGCGAGCAGGTACGCCGCGCGCCGGGAGGCGGCGATCCTGCCGAGCAGCGGCGTCAGCAGCGGAACGACGATCATGGACGGCAGGCCGCTGATTCGCAGGGCCATCAGCGCGTCGGGGGAACCAGCGACGCCCACGGGACCGCCGAGCTGCAGTCCGGTGTACACCGCGACGAACGTGGCCAGGATGGTGACCGTCGCGGCGTAGCGGAGCAGCAGCGCGGGAGTCGCCAGCAGGGCGGGCACCGCGCGGTAGGCGGACAGGAACGAACCGGAGAGCTCGCGCGAGGGGTCGGGCAGCATCACCGCGGCCGCGGCGACGGCAGCCACCGCGAACGCCACAGCGGAGATCAGGAAGATGCCGCGCCAGCCCACAATCGGGCCCAGCGCCTGAGCCACGACCTGGAACAGCACGGCCGCGGCCAGGAACCCGCTCGTCACGGTGGCCAGCGCGACCATCCGGTGGCGCGGCTCGATCCGCTCCGCCATGTAGGCCATCGCGGCGGGCGGGAAGATCGCCACGGTGACCCCCTGCAGCACCCGGAACGCGATCGCGATCTCGGGTCCCGGGGCCACGGCGACCAGGGCCGTGGCCACCGCCGCGATCGGCAGGCCGAGGCAGATCAGGCGCTTACGCCCGTACCGGTCGGAGAGCGGGCCGAACAGCAGGAACCCGGCGGCGTATCCGACGCCGAACGCGGTCACGAGCCAGGTGAGACCGCTCTGCGGGGTCTGCCATCCGGCCGCCATGCCGTGCAGCAGCGGGATCACCACATAGAGCTGACCGCTGGACAGCACGGCGGTCAGTGTGAAGACCGCGAGGGTGCGCCAGAGCGGCGCGCGCCTCTGGGGAAGGGCCTGTGGGAGAGAGGCAGGGGGTGCCGTGAGAGACGGCGCGGGGGAGATGTCGCTCATGGCAGGACCGTAACCAACTATCTAGTTGGAAGTCAACCAACCGGTTGGTAGAGACAACCAACTGGTTGGTCCACTACACTTGCGCCATGTCGAAGGAAGCCACGAGGGACGCGCTCCTCACCGCCGCCCGCAGCGAATTCGCCGCCTACGGGATCGCCGGCGCCAGGGTTGACCGGATCGCCGAGCGCGCCGGGGTCAACAAGGAGCGCATCTACGGATACTTCGGCAGCAAGGAGAAGCTGTTCGACCAGGTGATGGAGTCCGTCCTCGACGAGATGGCCGAGGTCGTCGCCATGCCCGGCGACGACCCCATCGACTACGTCGGCAAGATCCACGACTTCTACCTCGCCAACCCCGAGCTGACCCGGCTGCTGATGTGGGAGTCGCTGCACTATCGCGAGGACGCCCTGGAAGGACAGCACCGGCGGATCGCCCGATGCGCAGCGAAGGCCGAGTCGCTCGCCGCGGGCCTGGGACGCGAACCGTCCCCCGAGGTCTCACGCACGATGATGACCCTGATCGGGCTGGCCGCATGGCCGATGGTCATGCCCAGGCTCGGCCGCATCGTCGTGGGTGAGGAGTTCGGCACCGAGGAGGGGCACCGGCGGATGCGCGAGCACCTGGTCGACTTCGTGCGCACCGCCCTGAACCACGCCCCGCCCGGCGCCGCCGACGGTGAAACCAGGGAGAACACCGACGGTGAACCCGGCGGGAACGCCGAACCCGTCTCGGGCCGGGGCACGGCGCGCGAGGTGTGACAGGGCCCGCTCCGATCGGCCTCCTCCACGGGTCAGTCTCCGGTATGGCGGCGCCCGTCGACGGTGACCATCGGGGGGCGTTCGGCGACGGCCACGTCGCGCACGGTCACCTGGTGCCCGTCCGCGCCCCTGCGGAACTGGGCGAGACGGGGAGAGGGCGTGTGCAGCGAGACCATCTTGTTGTGGCGTTCGAGGCGCGACCACGAGGTCTGCAGGATCTGGGCGGCCATCCCGCCGAGCGCCTCCGTCGACTGGTGGGAGTGGACACGGCGGCCCAGGTCGACCTGGGCGAGGGAGTCGAGCCCGACGAGCTCGAGCAGGTCGACCAGCAGAGCCAGCTCGACCCCGTAACCGGTGACGAAGGGGATCCGCTCCAGCACGGAGCGCCGTCCGGCGTACTCACCGGCGAGGGGCTGCACGAACCCGGCGAGCTGTGGCCAGTGCAGGTTGAGCAGGGGCCGCGCGACCAGCTCGGTGACCCGCCCTCCCCCGCTCTGCACGTTCTGCAGCGGCCGGTCGTAGCAGCCCTTGACGTAGACCACGCCGGAGTCGTCGAGCAGCGGGCCGAGCAGCCCGGTCACGAACGAGGTGCGGAACTCGCGCAGGTCCGCGTCGACGAAGACCAGCAGGTCGCCGGAGGTCACCGCGAGGGACTTCCACAGCGCCTCCCCCTTGCCGTCCAGCGGTTTCAGGTCCGGCAGGATCTCGTCCTGCGCGACCACCCTCGCTCCGGCCTGCGCGGCGCGCGCGGCGGTCTCGTCGACGGATCGGGAGTCGATGACCACGATCTCGTCGACGAGCGGGGCCTCCTCCATCAGGTCGCGCCGGATCGCCGCGACGATCTCCCCGACCGTCTCCGCCTCGTCGCGTGCCGGCAGCACGACGCTGATCGTGCTGTTTCCCTTGGCCCGCAGCAACCACGGCAACGGCCAGTCATCCGACGACGAGGTGCGCCTGCCCAGCCATGCCTCCACTTCAGGCAGCACAGCCCATCCTTCCCCGCACCTCGGAAATCACGGGTATCACCCTATGCGGCTCTGATTCTCGGCGAGTACGGGCTCTCGTACCCGTCACGTAGTGGGAAGATCGGCTCAAAGCAGCGAGGAGGGGCGGGTATGGACCCGGTGGCCGTGATGAGGGCGGCGCGCACCGTCCGTGACGAGCTGGACCGCATGCCCGGCGACACCTCGGCGGAGCTTCGCGACCGGCTCGACCTGCTGCTCGCCGAGGAAGGTGGACAGCCGCCCGGCCCGCTGGCCGAGGCCGTCACCTCGCTTCTGTCCCAGTACGGCCCCGCGTGGGAGCGGTTCTGCCTGCTGCTCGGCCAGGAGGGGCCCGCCCCTGGCGAGCTCACGCCGGAGCGGTCCGCCCCTGCCGAGCGTGCGCCGGAGCGCGGCCCCTCGGTGATCGGCAGGCTGACCGGGGCCTTCCGGAGGCGGCGTAGGGAGGGCGGGGAGCGTCCCGCGGCCTCGGGCGGCCAGGAGCCGCGGCTCCTGCCGCTCGTCGAGGCACCCGGCGAGGTCGTCGCGGGCTGGGGCGCCGAGGTCGAGGTCGGCCTGACGGCGGAGGAGGCGTCCGGTGGCCAGGCCGCGCCGTACGCCGCTCACGAGCCCGTCGACCTGAACATCCAGATCATCGCCGAGGGGTTCGAGGCGCCGGGCGGGTGGCGGGTGCGGCTGCGCGTGGACGAGGCCTCGCCGTACCCCAGGGCGCAGGTCGGCCTGGTCGCCCTGGCACAGGAGCAGCCGGTCACCGCCAGGCAGATCCAGGTGATCCACGCGGTGCGCGGCCAGGTGACCGGCTTCGGCGTGCGCGCGCTCGCGGTCCTCGACTCCCCCGGCCTGCTCGGCCAGGAGAACGCCCCGCATCCGGTCGCGGGCACCCCGGTACGGCTGGCGGGCACCGGGGAGGCGCCGGACGTCACGGCGGTCGTCGTGCACGGCGACCGGCCGGGGCGGCTGTGGTGGGCCTACCAGTCTCCGCACTTCGTCACCCCCGACCAGGCGGAGGCCTGCGAGCTCGGCATGCGGGTCTCGGAGTTCGGGCGACGCCTGGCCGAGCAGTCCCTCCCCCTCGAGGAGGTGGGAGGGCAGGTCACGGCGCGGATACCCGCGGGCTTCTGGGAGCTGCTGAACGCGGTCGCGGGGCGAATCGCCCCGCGGCGCCCGAGCGTGCTGATCCTGTCCCAGGAACCGCACGTCCCGTGGGAGCTGGCCACGCTGGAGCATCCGTTCGACCGGTCCCTGCCCGGCTTCCTGAACTGCCAGACGGTGATGGGGCGCTGGCCGCTCGGCGGGCGCCGTCCCGAGCTGCCGCCGCCCGTGCGGGCGGGCGGCTCCGGCATGGCGGTCGTGTACGGCGGGCCGCACCCGCACCCGCTGGTCTCCGCCTTCGGCGCCAGGCAGGTGAGCCCCGCGCTGGGCGACGTCCTGGCGCTGCTCGGCGACCCGCCGGACGTGGTCCACTTCGCCACCGGCGGTCCGGCGCCCGAGTCCCTCGGCCGCGGCATGGGGGGTGGCTCGTTCGTCTTCCTGGACGAGCCCGGCGACTGCCAGCCGTTCCTGCTCGCGGGCGCGAGCGGGGCCGTCGCCCCGTTCAGGCCCGTCGGCGACGGCCTGGTCGAGGAGTTCTACCGCCGCGCCCTGGGCGGCGAACCGCCCGCCGAGGTGCTGCGGTCCCTGCGCTGCATGGCCCCGGCGACCGCGCCCGCCTACCAGTTCTTCGGCCACCCCGCGCTCACGCTGGCCCGGGATCACCCGACGGCGTGACGCTCCAGGAAGGTGTAGACGTCGGCCTCGTCCACACCGGGGAAGGATCCGGGCGGCAGCGCGGCCAGGACGTGGGAGTTGCCGCGCGCCGACGGCCAGGCGTAGCCCTCCCAGCGCTGGGTCAGCTCGGCGGGCGGCCGGCGGCAGCAGTCGCCGGTCGGGCACCCCGACCTGGTGCGGTTGGTGGTCTCCCTGCCGCGGAACCAGCGCGACTCCCGGTACGGCACGCCGAGGGTGATGGCGAAGTCCCTCTCCCGTGAGGGGTCCACGTGGGCGACGCAGAAGTAGGTGCCGGTCGGCGAGTCGGAGTACTGGTAGAAGACCGAGAACCTGTCCGGGGAGCGGAAGACCTGCCGCCCCGACCACTGCAGGCACATCCGCTGCCCCTCGATCGCCCCCTGCTCGTCCGCCGGAAAGACGATGCCGTCGTTCTCGTACGCCTTGAAGATGATCCCGCCCGCGTCGTTGCGGACGAAGTGGCAGGTCAGGTCCAGGAAGTGGGTCGCGAGGTTGGTGAAGCGGTGCGCGGCCATCTCGTAGGAGACGGCGAACACATCCCTGAGGTCCTCGACGCTGAGCGCCCGGTCCTGCTTCGCCTCCCTGAGGTACGGCACGGCGGTGGCCTCGGGCACCAGCACGGCGGCGGCGAAGTAGTTGGCCTCGGTCCGCTGCCGGAGGAAGTCGGCGAAGTCACGGGGCTTGTGGTGGCCGAGGGCGAGGTGGCCGAGGGTCTGCAGCAGGATCGTCCTGGGGGTGTGCATACCGAGCTGCTCGTGCTTGACGTAGATGCGCCGGTTGCGAAGGTCGGTGATGGAACGCACCGTTCGAGGCAGGTCCTGGACCGTCTGCACCGTGTAGCCGAAATGGGTGACCAGGGCCTGGACGGTGCTCTGCGACAGCGCGCCGGTACGGTAGCCGACCGCGGAGAGCGCCTCGGCCGCCGCCTTCTCGATCTCCTCGAAGTAGTTGCCCCGCTCGCGCTGCATGCGGCGCAGCTCGGCGTTGGCGACGCGCGCCTCCTCCGGGGTCGCGGTGCCCTTGGCCTGGCGTGAGCGCAGCTCACCGTAGAGGCCGAGGATGTGTTCGAGCACGTCGTTGGGGACGCGGGCGGAGACCTTCAGCCTGGCGAGGCCGAGCCCGGCGTACAGCGGGTCGCGCTGGGCCTCCTCGAGCGCCATCTCCAGCTGCGCCCTCCTGTTGGGCGCCTGACGGCGCAGCAGTTCCTCGACGGGGACGTTGAGCGCGGCGGCGAGGGACTTCAGCAGCGACAGCTTGGGCTCACGCTTGCCGTTCTCGAGCAGCGAGAGCTGGCTCGGCGCGCGGCTGACGCGTTCGCCGAGGTCGGAGAGGGTGAGGCCGCGCTGCTTGCGCAGGTGTCTTAAGCGCTGGCCGAACGCGATGAGATCGAGCTCCTGCGTCAAGGACAGCGGTTCTTCACCGACCAACGATGCCATAGCACGATGCTAAACGAAATTTCGAGGGATATTTCAAGCACCCCCGGAGTCCGTGACCGACACGACTCGGATTGGTCTAGTCCATAGCGAAAACTATGAATTTCTTCTGCCCCGAATACCGACAACTGTTCCCGTTGAGAGAAAAAACGTCGTTCTTTCGTGGAGATCGACCTTGTTTGCCCCTTTCGTCCGGGCACACACTCGAACCAAGGCACCCAGGGGACGACAAGGAGTCACGATGAACGATCGCCTCAAGGGAGCCGCAGACGAGCTGCGGCGGGAGTGGCAGACCAACCCTCGATGGGTGGGAACCGAGCGGACCTATACGGCCGAAGACGTGGTTCGACTCCGGGGATCCATCCAGGAGGAGCACACTCTCGCCCGGCTCGGTGCCGAACGACTGTGGGATCTGTTGAACACCGAGGACTACGTGCACGCCCTCGGCGCGCTGACCGGAAACCAGGCCGTGCAGCAGGTCAAGGCGGGCCTGAAAGCGATCTACCTGTCCGGCTGGCAGGTCGCCGCCGACGCGAACCTGGGCGGGCAGACCTACCCCGACCAGAGCCTCTACCCGGCCAACTCCGTCCCCGCTGTGGTGCGTCGCATCAACAACGCGCTGCTGCGCGCCGACCAGATCACCTGGTCGGAGGGCGAGCAGGCCGCCCCCCACTGGCTGGCCCCGATCGTGGCCGACGCGGAGGCGGGTTTCGGCGGCGTGCTCAACGCCTTCGAGCTGATGAAGGGCATGATCACGGCGGGTGCCGCGGGCGTGCACTGGGAGGACCAGCTCGCCTCGGAGAAGAAGTGCGGCCACCTGGGCGGAAAGGTGCTCATCCCGACCAGCCAGCACATCAAGACGCTCAACGCGGCCCGCCTCGCGGCCGACGTCGCGGGTGTCCCCTCTGTGATCATCGCGCGGACCGACGCACAGGCCGCGACACTCCTGACCACCGACGTCGACCCCCGCGACCGGGCCTTCACCACCGGCGACCGCACGGCGGAGGGCTTCTACCGCGTCCGCAACGGCGTCGCCTCCTGCATCTCGCGCGGCCTCGCCTACGCCCCCTACTCCGACCTGCTGTGGATGGAGACCTCGACCCCGGACCTGGACGTCGCCCGCGAGTTCGCCGAGGCCGTCAAGGCCGAGTATCCCGACCAGATGCTCGCCTACAACTGCTCGCCCTCCTTCAACTGGAAGAAGCACCTGGACGACTCGACCATCGCCAAGTTCCAGCGTGAGCTCGGACACATGGGCTACAAGTTCCAGTTCATCACGCTGGCGGGCTTCCACTCGCTCAACTACTCGATGTTCGACCTGGCAAAGGGATATGCCGAGGAGGGCATGACCGCCTACGTCGAACTTCAGGAGGCAGAGTTCTCCGCGGAACCCCGCGGCTACACCGCGACCCGCCACCAGCGCGAGGTCGGCACCGGATACTTCGACCTGGTCAGCACGGCCGTCGCGCCGGACTCCTCAACCACTGCGCTCAGGGGCTCCACGGAAGAGGAGCAGTTCGAAACGGCTCACTAACCCTTCGGACAGAGCTCGCCCGGATGCTTCCAGGGCATGGGACCGCTCCCCGGGCGAGCTCGACGACCAGGTCGTAGAAGGCCCCGCCGTACGGATCTCCCCTCTCCGTACGGCGGGGCCTTTCTCCGTCGGCCGTCTTCTGGCCGGTCAGGCGCGCTCCCGGCCTCAGCTCGTGACAGCCTGAATCAGCTTGCGCCGCTGCTGGGCTCCCAGGCCGCCGAGACGGCGAGTCTCGTCGACCTCGGCCCGCTCCATGAGCTGGGCGGCCTTCACGTTGCCGATCCCCGGCAGGGCGCGCAGCGCCTGCGAGACCTTGATGCGCCTGGCAATCTCGTCGTCGCGGTCGAGCAACTGCTCAAGACTTATCGACCCGGCCTTGACCTCGGCCAGGAGCTTGGCCCGAGCGATACGGGTCTCGGCGGCCTTGGCGAGGGCGGCCTGACGCTGTTCGGGGGTTAGCTTGGGCAGAGCCATGTTGATTTCTCCCTGATTACTTGGATTATGACGGTCTGTTACCCGGAGCGCACCCGCTAATCATCGCCAGGGAAGGAGAAACCGCGCAGCTTACGGGGGCCATCACGATATGCCCGGTTAGTTACCCCGGCCTTACCTGACTGTTCGTAGCCTCGATTCCATGGGGATCTGGCAAGGGCCGGACGGCATCGAGGTCGAGGCGGTCGTGCTCAACGACCGTCCATGCCTGCGCGTGACCAGGCGGATCGGGGAACGGCGGGTTCTGCTGGCGTACTGCCTCGACGTACGCGAGGTCGGCGAGCACGTCGACCTGGCCAAACTCGTCGCGACCTAGGAACGGCCCATGACTCGCAGGGAAACAGGGGGCGCGGGACCCTGTCATGCGGGATGATCAATTTTGGGTCACGGCCACGTCCGATCCGGTATCGGTGTGAACTTTCGCGGCTCGTGGGACGTCCGAGTAGTAGGAGGCCCGAATGGAAGTTCTGGACGGCCTCGTCGACGAAGACCTCCGCCTGGAGCTCATCCTCGTCGAGGCCCTGTACCGGGAAGCGGAACGACTGGCCGCCCAGTCCGACCACTGAACGGTCCCCAGATGCCTGCCGCCTCACGGGAGACGGCAGGCATTGCCCCCACTCCCGGCGGGCGGAGAGGACCTCTCCTCCGAACGGACCGCTCCCCTTCCACACCGGGCAGGGCGGGACGGGACTCGATGAACACCTCGGCGATGCCGTTAACTGTCTTCATGAACAAGCGCGAGCTGATCGAGAAGGCCGCGGCCGAGGCGGGACTCAGCAGGAGGCAGACCGCTGCGGCCCTGGAGGCGATCCTGGGAACCATCCAGACAGCCGTCGCGGCCGAGGACAAGGTCGCGATCCCCGGTTTCGGATCCTTCGAGATCGTCCACAAGCCTGCACGGACCGGACGCAACCCGCAGACCGGCGAACCCCTGGAGATCGCCGAGACCTGGACTGCCAGGTTCAAGCCGAGCCCCGGGTTCATGGGCCTCATCCGCCAGCGCAAGAAGGACTGACCAGCCCCGGGCTCACCCGGGACCGGCCGCGCCTGTCCACGCCTGTCCGCGCCTGTCCGCGCCCGCCCACCGTCCGGGGCCGTCCACGGTGGGCGGGCGCGGACGCCGTACAGAACCGCTCAGCCGCGCACGGCCATGGCCGACCAGCGCCCGTCGTGACGGCCGATCCGCAACGGCCTGCCGAAGCAGCCGGACAGGTTCTCCTCCGTCAGGACCTCCGCGACCGGCCCCGACGCGTGGACGCGGGAGTCGCGCATCAGCAGGGCGTGGGTGGTGGTCGCGGGCACCTCCTCCAGATGGTGGGTGACCGTGACCGTGGTCAGCGCAGGGCGGGTCTCGGCGAGATCCTCGACCGCGGTGATCAGGTCCTCCCTCGCGGGCAGGTCGAGCCCGGCGAAGGGCTCGTCCAGCAGCAGGACCACCGGATCGGCCATCAGCGCCCTGGCGATCCGCACCCTGGCCCGCTCCCCCTGCGAGCAGACCCGGAAAAGCCGGTCCGCGAGCTCCTTGCATCCCATGTCCGCCAGCAACCGGTGGGCGCGATCGTGCTCCTCCTGCCGGTACCGGTCCCAGAGCGGGGCACTCGTCCCGGTGTGACCGGTCAGAACAACCGTGTGAGCGGTCGCCCCCTCCTCCTCGAGCAACTCCTCGTCGACAAGCCGCTGGCTGGCGGCGACCAGACCGATGTGGCGGCGAAGCTCACGCAGGTCGACACGGCCGAGCCGCTGGCCGAGCACGGTGACACCGCCCTCCGTCGGGTGCCGTACGGCTGCCGCCAGCGAAAGGAGCGTGGTCTTGCCCGCCCCGTTCGGCCCGAGCACCACCCAGTGCTCGCCATATCCGACCCGCCAGTCGACCTCGGCCAGCAGCGTCCTGCCGACCACACGGACCCCGACACCATTCAGCTCAACCGCACCGGGCGCGAGCTCGCCCATAGGTCTCCCCCTCCGACTCGACATGCGCCGATCACCCTAACGGACGCGGCGCCGCGCCCTCCTTCCCCCCGGCGCCCGGGTCAATCTCCGAGCTGTAGTGAGGGGCCCGCGCTGGGCGAGGGCGCGGGGGTGGCCGACGACGCGGACACGGCCGGCGACGGGCCGGTGCTCTCGCCGTCTCCGGTCTGCGGGATCTGGGTGAAGGAAGGCTTGGGGTTGCCGGGCGTCGCCGGGCAGTCCTTCCCGCCCTTCGCCGTCGTGTCCGCGCAAGGCTGTGGCTCGTCCTCGCCGGACGGGTTCTCCGCTCCCTGCGGAGCGTGCGGGGGATGCGGGTGCTCTGGCCGGGGTTCCTCGTACTCGCCGTTCACCTCGGGGACCGAGACGGTGCGGGTCGCGGTGACCAGGACCGTGGCGGGTGTGATCGGCGTCGTCGTGCCCCTTGGCACCGCCCGTGGTCCCACGCCCCGCGGGATCGTCTCCCTCGGGGAACGCCCGCCCACGGTCTCGTGGATCGGGGCCACGGCCGGCGTCTGGCCCCGCACCTCGGGGTCGGCGTGCAGGCGAGCCCCGCCCCTGGCCGCGGCGATGACCGTCATGGCCGCCATGGCGATTGTGGCGAGCGCCGCGAACCCCGCCTGCGACAGATGCGCCCGCCGGTGCGCCGCCCTGCGGGAGACCCTGGCCGGAACGGAGGGCTCGTCGTCGAGCGGATGGGGGAAGCGGTCACCGGCCGGCTCCCGCATCGGCCTCCCCGCGGCGGGGGGGGGGGGCCGGGGGGGGGGGGGGGGGGGCGGCCCGCGGGGCGG